>CAZGYS010000422.1:0-6124 GCA_964530305.1 uncultured Leptospiraceae bacterium | reverse complement strand
CGCTCCCCCGGGGCCCGGCGGACGCGAAGATTCTTTTTATCGAAGGCGGGCTGAAAACGCGCAATGACGCCGTCCAACAACTCCTCGGGCGCGATTGTCTCCCGCGTGGACGCATCCGGTCGTAAATCCAGCTTGGAGAGGGTCAGAATCCGGCCGATCAAGGCATCCAGGTCCTCGACTTCGCCGCGGATGGAGTCCAGGCGACGCAGGGCTTGCTCGTCCTTCAGGTCCGAACTTTCGCGCAGTAATTCCTCCGCGATGCGAATGCGCGCCAGGGGCGAACGCAGCTCATGGGAAACGTGGGCCGTTAGCTCACGCGCGCCGCGAATCATGCGTTCGGTCTGTTCGGCCATTAAGTTAAAGGAATTCCCCAGTTCGCCGATTTCGTCCGTCCCCTTGACGACGGCCCGGTGAGCCAGGTCTCCCCGGGCAATGCGCAGGGCGCTGTCCCGTAATTCACGAATGGGGCGACCGATCATGCGCGATACGGGAAAAAGCAAGAGTGTAAACGCCAGCCCGATTCCCAGCAGTCCCAGCACGAACCCGCTGGGACGCGGGTCCCCCTTGCGCTGAAGAGAAAAGAATATCTTACCCTGGTCTTTCTCGTTCAAACGAATATTAAGACGCAACATATAACGATGGTCGTGGTCCCGTCCGAACGCGAAGTCCCCATAGTCCCGCTTGAACTCCCGGGGGAAGGCCGGCACGGGTCCCTGCCCTGAGCTGGCTACGATACGCCCGCCATGGCGAATCCAAACCCGCGCGCCGTAGAGCCGCGCGAACTCCCGCACCAGGTCATCCGGCGATTTCTTGTTTCGCTTACTCCCGACCGTTCCCAGACGCGACTCCACTGATTCGCGCAGCAAGAGCGCCTGCACGCCCACAAGCTCCTCCAGGCGAAAGCGCTTCTCCCAGCGCTGCTTGAAGAAAAGACCGAAGACACCGAACACCAGCAATTCCGCCACCACCAGCGTTGCTATAAAATACAGAAAAATCTTGATGTATAATTTCGTGATGCGCATCATTCATCTCGCTGGAATAGATACCCCGTACCCCAGATGGTCTTGATTCTATTCTTGTGCTCGGCGTATTTTCGCAGCCGCGCGCGAATACGACTCACGTGCACGTCGATGCTGCGCTCAAAGGCCATGAAGTCCCGTCCCCGGGTCAGGTTCATGAGTTCATCCCGACTGAGAACACGGCCCGGATTCTCCATGAACGCCTCCATCAAAAGGAACTCCGCCGTCGAAAGCGAAGCCTCCTGATCCCGAATCAGAAGCGTGCGCGCTTCTCGATCCAGAACCAGGCCGCCGACCCGCAGCACGCGTTCGTCGGCTCCGGTTTCCCCCGCCGTGCTATTCAAATCGGAGCTTTTTCCGTCCCCGAGTTCGGCGCCCGCGCTCGAAGAGTCCGGCTTAGCGACAGGGCTTTCATCCGGATTGCGACCGCGGCGAAGCACGGCGCGCATGCGCGCCATCAATTCCCGGGGATTAAAAGGCTTGGGCAAATAATCGTCCGCGCCCATCTCAAGTCCCACGATTCTATCCGTTTCCTCTCCCCGCGCCGTGAGCATGATCACGGGGACATAGGTGCCGCGTCGAATCTCGCCCAGGATCTCGAACCCGTCCTTGCCCGGCAGCATGAGATCCAGAATGACGATGTGGGGTTTTTCCTTTGCCAGGGTCTCCATGATATGAATTCCGTCCGGCACGCCGGTGGTCTGAAATCCATAGCCGCCCAGGTACTCCATCAGGAGATTGCGAAGCTTCTCGTCATCGTCGACAATCAGGACCTTTTCGTCCATATTCCTTTCTCCGGGGGTCGTAAAGATTCGTAAATCCCGTCCGGCCCCGTTTACATTTATTTACAATTCAAACATGGTCATTTGCAAACGCGAAAAGGTTTTTACGCCTTGTTCGGTTAGTATGATGGAAATCAATTCTTCGGAGACGAACATGAAACGCTACAAGAAAATTCTCATCGCCCTGATTGCGTTGATGAGCCTGACGGCGCTGGCCGGCTGTGGTCGCCATCGCTGGCACAAGAAAGACAATACGGACCGCATCCTCAAGCACGTGGACAAGCGCGTGAACAAACTCGAACTCAATCAAGAACAGAACGCGAAATACCAGGAAATTCGAACTCGCCTCCGCGCCGATCTCAAGAAAATGTATGAGACCCGTCGAGGCACCATGACCGCGGTCAAAGCCGAATTTCAGAAGCCGACCCCGGACGTTCAGGGCCTGGCGAATCGCGTTAAGTCCGAAATGGAAAATCGCAACAAGACCTTTTCAAGTTTCCCCGGATACTTCGCGGAAATTTACGCCATCCTGAACGATGAGCAAAAGCAAAAGGTCAACAAGAAGCTGAAGCACATTACGGAACGTTTCTAATTGATTCACGCTCTTATATCCGAAATCCCGTGATGGGATTTCGGATGTTGATTTCAGTATTCAAGACCACCGTATGCGGAACCACTGAAGAGGGTCGGGCAACCGGCCCTCTATTTTTTGAGTTGACAACCGATTTACCCGTTTCCATTTTGCCCGCCATCTTCGCGCGAGTATTGCTCATGCAGATTCTCAATTCCACATACGCCTCTTCCGGTTCGCTCTAATCTCCAACTTAGCTATTGGCGAACCGACCCCGAACGGGACGGAACGCCTGACATATCGCCGTTGAATCGGCATCCATGACTCGCGGTCGCCCTTTCCCGGCGGCGAAGGATGCCATCATGCTATCGGAACTAAAAAAATACCCCCGCACCAGACATATCGAAGGTTCGCGCCCGCAAAAGGGAGATGAAGACCTGGATCTGGTACCCTTTCGCGAGCTCAAGGGCAAGCGTTTGATCGTGGAGGAGAAAATGGACGGAGCGAATTCCGCCATTTCCTTCGACGAAGGGGAACAACTATTAACTCAGAGCCGGGGCCACTACTTGAGCGGTGGTCCCCGGGAGAAGCACTTCGCGCTTTTAAAGAGCTGGGCCGCGGCCTTCGCCGAGCCCTTGCTGGGCGTGCTGGGGCGGCGTTATATCATGTACGGCGAATGGATGTACGCGAAACATACCGTCTACTACAATGCCCTGCCTCATTATTTCATGGAGTTCGACGTCTATGATCGGGAGGAGGAATACTTCCTGAGCACGCCCGCCCGCAAGGAACTGCTGGCGCCGTTGAAAAATCTGGTATCGGTTCTGGTTCTGCGCGAAGGCGAATTCACGAAAGCCGAGCAACTCACGTCGCTCGTGGGGCCGTCTCATTTCATTCGGGACGGACACCTGGATGAGCTACGGGAGAAAGCCATGGAACTGGGTCTGGACTCCGATCGAGTTCTGGACGAATCGGCCGAGGACGCCTACATGGAGGGGCTCTACATAAAACACGAGGACGACGAACGCGTGCTGGGAAGGTACAAATACGTACGCCCGGACTTTCGCAATCGTATACAGTCGGGAGGGACGCACTGGTTGGATCGAACCATCATCCCGAACGAATTGAACGAGGACGTAGACCTGTTCGCGCCGCTTTGAGGCATCGCGCGTTCAGGGTAGAGGCAGAACAATGCAAGCCGCGATTTATGAAAACATGGAGACGAGCTGGAGCTTTCCCGGCTTTCAAGGCGATGAGCCCCCGACCTGGTCCGAACTGGACGAGGGTTATCAATGGGTGCGCGACCTCAAGGACACGCCCCAGGATCCCGTCTATCACGCCGAGGGCGATGTGTGGATTCACACCCGCATGGTGCTGGAGGAACTGACGGACATGCCGGAGTGGCGCGCGTTGTCCGAACCATGGAAGTCCATCACCTTCGCCGGTTGCTTGATGCACGACATCGCCAAGCCGCGGTTCACGAAAACCGAGGACGGGCGCATTACGTCCCGGGGCCATTCCGGCGGCGGCGAACGCATGGTGCGCCGACTCTTCTGGAACGGCGAACTCGGGCCCGCGCCCCTGGCCGTACGCGAAAGTATCGCCGGACTCGTGCGATTGCATGGGCTGCCCATGTATTTGCTGGAACGCGCGGACCCGCGCCGGGAGTTGTTTCGCGCGGCCGGCCGCGCGCGATGCGATATTCTCTCTCTTGTGGCCATGGCCGACATGCGCGGGCGAACCTGCGTCGATCAACCGGCTCTGCTGGAAACGGTGGAGCTGTTTCGAGAATACGCCCGGGAGCAGGGCTGCCTGGATAAACCCTACGGCTTCGCGTCGGACCACGCGCGTTTTTCGTATTTTCGCGCCGAGGACCGCGATCCGAGTTACGCCGCTTTTGATGATACGGAATTTCGCGTCATCATGATGTGCGGTCTGCCCGGGTCCGGTAAGGATCACTGGATTAAAAGCCATGCTCCCGACCTGCCCATGCTTTCCCTGGACGATGTGCGCGCGGAAATGGGCGCCGCTTCGGCCGGCAACCAGGGACCCGTGGCGCGCGAAGCTCGAGAACGGGCCCGCGAATACCTGCGCAAGAATCAGTCCTTCGTCTGGAACGCGACGAACCTCACGCGTCGCATCCGGGAACCGTTAACGGATCTGTTCGTTTCCTACGGGGCACGGGTGGAGCTGATCTATCTGGAAGCCGACCGCGCTACGCTGCTGGAGCGTCAGAAGACGCGCGCGAAGACGGCCGACCGCACGGGTGAAAAAGACCGGGCCGTCCCCGCTCAGGTGCTGGACAAAATGATGCACATGCTCGATTTCCCCGAACCCTGGGAAGCGACGACGGTGAATTATTTAGACACGAGTGAATGAACACTCGAACACGAATGGACTCGAATTCATCGAATGGCGCGAATAAGCTCCTCAAACGGCATTCGCGAAATTCGTCTATTTCGCCGCCATTCGTGTTCCGTGGATGATGGCCCCGTGCTTGCCGGCGGCCAGATCCGTGAAGCGGGTAGCGCCCGTGGAATTCATCCCGGGCGAATTGCCGTATTCATAGGTCTTGAGTTGTCCGTCCACGGCGAACTCCGGCTGGTAGACTTCATGCACGTCGTCCAGGGGGAACAACATCTTCTTGCTCTTGTGCGTGGACTCCAGCAGGAAGCGGCGACCATCGCGTTCGAAGACTACCCAGGCGTGGTATTCGCGGAACATGCCCACCACCAGTTCGGCGTGGTAACCCAGCTCCACCAGCTTGCGCCACGCCCATAGCGCGTGATCCTCGCAATCGCCCTTGCGTAACTGCTCGAAGGTGATGGGATGCTGCCAGTGGTCTTCAACGAAGAAGAGTTCGTGATCCAGGACGTATTCGCATCGACGCAACCAATCGCATATATCGCGCACGCTCTTAACTTTTACCGTGCTTTCGCCGCGAAAGTACCATTCGAAGGGCTGCACGGACCCCTTGGAAAACCAGCGATGATGCACCGGCGCATGCCGCTTGCCCCAGCCCGGCGGATGGGGAACGGCCTCTTCCCCCTTCCCCGCGCTCTCAACAAGACGGGAACCGCCACCCACCGCGGGCGGGCGATGCCGCGTGAGGTCTCGCCCGGCCCACAGGGCCGCGGTCGTGGCCAGCGTCAGATCACAAAGCCCCAGCGGAAGCACGCCGGCCATGAACAGGGACGTGGAATCCCCGTGTCCCGGCGCTTGATGAATGACGGCGTACATGAACTGGCCGGCCAGAAACACCACGCCGACGACCAGACCCAGACGAGCCCCCTCAAAGCGCGGGCGATCGAAATCATGCGCCTGCATGGAGGCGATTTCGTGCACCAGGCGCCCGGCCAGAAGCCCCGCCAGGGGCGCCGCGACGAGGCCGAAGAATTCGCGGCCGATCAAAACCGCGGCAAGCGTGATGATTCCGCCGATGAGTCCCGCCAATACGCTGTGTTTCATCATAATAATATACGAGGGACAGATTCGCGTCATCCCCCCGGAAAATCAAGTCATATCGCCGCGTTTCGAAACAGGGCCTTTCGCCGCATGAATTCAGAAAAATACTTGCCGCCCCGGTTGAAGAATTTTCAATTAAGCGATGGCGATCATTCGAGTGGAAATGGATATTCGCGCGCCCCGCGAGGCGATTTTCGAAAAACTTCAGGATCACGCCGCCTATGAACGCTTCACGCCCATCGACGGTTCGCGCCTGATTCGCGAAGGAACGGAACACTCAAACGGAG
>CAZGYS010000421.1:0-6144 GCA_964530305.1 uncultured Leptospiraceae bacterium | reverse complement strand
CGGCAGGGGGCGAGCCTTCAAAAAGATCCAGACCATGGCCGTGTAGAACGCTCCGGCCAGCGTACTGGGCAGGCCCAATGCGATTTGGGGGGGCAGGCCCCAGGAGCTTTCCGGACCCGCGAAAATCAAATAGCTCTTTGAACGAATGTAGAGCGAAAGCAGGTCATCGAAGCTGTCCAGGAAGCCGAACAGTTGCGCGAAGACCGGGATATTCTCGATCAACTGCAGGCTGTCGCCCAGGCCCGCGGGAGGCGGCAGGAACAGGCGCATGCGAAAGGCGTGGAGCAGGGGTATCGCCGCCAGGCCCAGCAATACCGCGATGAGCACGCTCAAGGGCCCTTCGCGCAGGGGCGCGGGCAGGTAGCCGCCCGCGGAGCCCCGGGAAGTTTCGCCGGAGGGCTTCGCGACGAAGCGCCAGGCGAACAACATGGCCCCCGCCGCGGCCAATCCAAGCAGGATATGCGCGACGGGTGCCGCGTGCGCCAGGGCCCACAGGCCGGTTTCGCCCGCGAAGTACGCTCCGAGAGCGAAGACGAAAATATATATGGGCAGGCCGGCCTTCATGAGTTCGGGTCGTTGTGAGCGGAGTTATTTTCGAGCAATGCGCGGCGCCGTTCGTCCCATTCCTTTTCATAATCCATCATGACTTTGCGTGCCGGCCAGTCTTGCAACAGGGCGCGCATCGCGCGGTTCTGGTTGAGGATTTCCTCCAGTTCCGATCTTTTTATGTGCCGAGCTTTTTCCATGCAGGTTCCTTACGTTTCGTCGGTCAGGTCGCGGCGATGCGCCATTTTTGATAGTAGGGCGTGCGGCCCTGGGCCATGGTCATTTCCTCGAAGCGCGTGCCCGGATGTTCGTCCGGCCGGCGGCGTAGATAGTGGGGAAAGTCGTAGATGGGTTCGAAAAGCGAACTGTCCCGAAACACGCGCAGCATGCGCCGGGCATAGGGGCCGTAGTCCGTGGCCAGGAAGATGGACCCGGACTTTCGCAACAGGGGCGCCAGTCGCTCCGGCAGACCCGTTTGCACCAGGCGATGTTTCCAGTGCCGGCGCTTGGGCCAGGGATCGGGGAAATTGATGATGATCAGATCGAACACGTCCCGGGGCAGGATGCTTTCCAGGAACCAGTTAAAATTAATTGGAATGACTTTCAAGTTCGCGATGCCCGCGCGGCCGGCCTTCTTGAGCATGGTGAAGACGCGATCATACTTTACTTCCATGGCCAGGTATTCGTGCTCGGGATGAGCGGCCAGCCACTCCAGTGCGAATTCGCCCCAGCCGGTACCCAGTTCCAGGACCTTGAAGCTGTCCTTTTCCCGAAAGACGCTTTCGAACGCCACGGGCTGAATCGCCTCCGGCAATACCACCCGGGGATCCTCATGGAGCCGGTGAGGGCGCACGGCGATCCGAAAAAGCTTGTCGGTGAGGTCCCGCGGTTCAACTCTTTGCATTGAAGTATTTCGCGCCCGTCCTGAAATGGGCCGTATTAGAACTTGACATCTGGAAAAATAATTCGTACTGTACTGCTGGTTTTAGTTCCAACGATTGCATTCCCGCCCAGCACTTCATTTCGAGTTTTTCCCACAATCAGTGAGCAAAATTTCAGCTTCAGGCGACTCGGAACAGCAATTTTAGGTCCGAACCTGTCGAAAATGTTATTTAGATAATGAGTAAAAAGGAAGATCAGAGCGGTATGAACGTCAAGTTATGGGGCGTCCGCGGATCCATTCCGGCGCCCCTGGGGCCCGAGGACTATCAGAGCCGACTTTTGAGGGCTCTGGCCATTGCCCGGGACGCCTGGGAACAGAACCCGGACCTGGAGCCCGAATCCCTGCTGGAAAAGATGCCCGAGCATCTGCATACCATCGTGGGGGGGGAAACCACCTGCGTCGAGGTGCGGTCCGGAGACGTCCAGTTGATCCTGGATATGGGCACCGGTGCCCGTCGTCTGGGCTATGATATTCTGGGACGGGGTTACAAGGGCCCGCTACACGTCCTCATGACCCATACTCACTGGGATCACATCCAGGGCTGGCCCTTTTTCGTACCGGGATACATTCCCGATTATGAAGTACATTTTTATTCCTGCATGGACGATTGTGAGAACCGCTTCATCGGCCAGCAGATCGAATACTACTTTCCGGTGACCTTCGACAGCATGGGCTCCGGCCGCAAGTTTCACCAGGTAAAGCCCGGTGACTCATTTGAGATCGGACCGTTCAACATCCGCACCGAGGACCTGCAACATCCCGGCGGCTCCACGTCCTATCGCATCGAGTGCGATGGTCGCAGTTTCGTCTTTGCCACGGATACCGAATTCTTCGGACCCGGCCTGGCCGACCAGATTGAATCCAAGCGCTCCTTCTTCGAGGGCGCGGACCTGCTGGTCATGGATGCTCAGTACACGCCCGAGGAAGCCGAGCAGAAGAAAGGCTGGGGTCATACCTCCATGCAAACCGCGGTGGAATGCGCGCTGAAGTGGAAGGTCAAGCAACTGGTCTTCACCCATCACGAACCGGCGCACACCGACGACGCTACCTACAAGATCTTCGACGATGCTCGCAAGTTCCTCAAAGACAACAACCCCAATGGCCATGTCCTGGAACTGGCCGTCGCCCGCGAAGGCGATAGTTATTCTTTGTAGGCGGGCCGGGTGAGTTGAACGGCCACTGAAAACACGGAAGTCTTGGAAGAGTTTTTGGTGGGGGTGGTTTTCCCGGGATGCCCTGGTTTCTTTCGGGTGCGATTTCCGGGAGTGGCGATCTAACCGCACATTAGGCCCGACAGCCTTCGTATGTAAATCCATCCCCGGCCCCTCCATAATTCCGCGCCTTCCGTGAATTCCGTGGCCAGGCCCCCAGGTTCAACGGCCATTTCCGTGATAAAGAAAATGCCTCCCCCGAGCGGAGGAGGCGAAAGGAAAGGGGACATGAGTCGCGCGAGGGCGATTCATGCGTCATTCAAATAGAGCATACATCTTCGGCGTTTACAGTCCGAACTCGGCCAGTTTCTGGTTGATGTGATTGCGGGCGTAGTCCACGGTCTGGTTTTTGTAGGCGAAGTTTGAGCCGATATCGCCGTGGGGAATATTGACCCACTTCTGTTTGAACCAGCCGTAGTCGACATTGCTCGTTCGATAGACGAAGCCTCGGGCGCCGGACAATGGTACCGCTTCCTTGCCGCTCACCATTTGATTCAGGGCCAGCTTCACGCGATTGGGAAACTGGGCACTGATATTCGTATAGCGGCCCTTCCAGCTTGAGTTAAGCGGATTCGTATAGAGCGTGGTCGTGGCGCCCAGTTCCTGGTGCTTGATGAAGGTGGCGTCGAAACCCTGTACGATGGTGGCCTTTGTGTCGTAGCGCCAATCGCCTCGAAAGCGTTTCGCCAGCCGAAAGGCCAGCGCGCCGCCGCGGCTGGAACCGCCCAGGATGATGCGCTTGATTCTCCAGTAGTCGACATTGTTTACCAGATAGTCGTAGTAGGCGTTTTCGATCTTGTTCTTTTCCGAGGAGCCGTATTCGTGATTGAACTGGGCGTCGAAGGCCAGCACGTAGAGCGTCTTGCCGGTGGAGAACTTACCCTGATTCATTAGATAGACGGCCAATGAATCGCCATGGATGCGACGAGACGCGCTCCGGCATTTCCCCTTGCAGTTCTTTTTGTAATCCTTCGGTTGGCCGGTGAGCACGTTCGCCGTGGCCACGGAAACGCCCGACGTAAAGCTCTGCTGCCCCGCCGCGAAGAAAACGATGTTCTCGATATTGCTTCGCCCGGGATTAATCACGGCGATGTAGGTTTCCCTTTGCTTGCCCCGGTCCACGTTGCGGTTTTCCCAGAAGCGAAACTCCGACGGCGTGGTTGCCTTCGTGCACAGCCAGTTGCGACAGTAGCGCACGCGTTTCATGGTTACGTATCTATCGCCGTAGGCCTGCGAAATCGACGACAGGGTCTTGGATTGCACGGCGGCCAGGGTTCCCGCTATAAGCGCTTGCGCGCCCTGGTCCCCGTCGTCTTCGCATCCGGTGAGGACGCTCCCCGCCGCAAGCAGCATCGCCGCGGCGATGAGCCGGCGGGGGTTGTTGGTTTTATTTTTCGCATTCATCATGAACTCTCCGATTGTTTTTGTTTGAGCTATGATTAAATGTGGTTCTCGTTCAGCATTGAGCCGATTTCGGCGGCGTTTCTGTTTATATTTCGCCGCCGAAAGATTTGTGTATGTATTCAGGCCGCGGCCGGCGCGCGAACCCCGGTTGAGCCTTCAGTCGGATTAGAGCCTTCAGCCCGCTCAGAGCCCGGTCGGTCGACCGGAGTTCCCCGGAAGAAATACAGGACATAGACGGCGGATGCCAGGGCGATGCCGGGCAGGGCGTAGTTCAGCGCCATGATATTGATGTCGTATTTGCTGAAGGCCCAGAACAGCGCGCCTACCTGCGCGGTCAGACGACCGATTTCCATGAAGGGCGCCCAGCGCTTGGATTCCAGGATGCCGCCCCAGGAAATAATCATCATCCAGATGAGTCCGCTGAAGGCCGCTTTTTCCGCGCCGCTCAAGGGCGATTTGCCGTCGATGACGAAGACCATGAAGCCCAGGCCCAGAATCAACTGGGTGATGAGGTAGGGTTTCGCGCCGCGAAACATATCGGTTTTGAAGCGCACCTGCTCTTCCACGGTCATGCCGGTTTTCTTTTCGACGCCTTCGCCCAGTCCGCGCGGCATCCATCCGGGAGGCATGAACCATACCTTGATTTTATCCCAGGCATGGGGTGCGTTCCAGGAGAGCTTACCCAGCACGATGAAGTGATGCAGGCTGATCATCAGGGGATTCCAGGTCTTCGGATGGTCCAGAACTCCGTAGCAAACTTCTTCTTCCTCGGGCTCGAAGGTGCCGAACCATTTGTCCCACAGAATCAGGAACTCGGCGTAGTTCTTATCGATGTACTGGGCGTTGGTGCCGTGATGCACGCGGTGGTGCGAAGGCGTGTTGAACCATTTCTCGAACCAGCCCATCTTACCGATGACTTTCGTGTGGTGCCAGTAACCCATAATCAGATGGGTGCCGATTACCATGTACATGAATTTCGGATCGAAGCCCAGCAGGGCCAGCGGCCAGAAGAAAGAGAATGAGAAGAGACGTTGCGTGATGCTGGCGCGAAGACCCACGGCCAGGTTGAATTCCTCGGCGGAGTGGTGGGGACTATGCGCGGCCCACAGAACGTTCACGCGATGTCCGGCGCGGTGGAACCAGTAAAACAGAAAATCCACCAGCAGGAAACACAGAATGAACGACCACCAGGTATTGGGAATCTTCATGATGGAGTATTCCGCATGCAGGATGCCGAAGCCCCAGAACACCAGTGCGGCCACCAGCAGGTTCATGGTCTGGGCCCCGATGGCCGTGCCCATATTGGCGATGGTCTCCTGGAAAGTAAAATGCCCTTTGCGCGCCACCAGGCTGTAGATCAATTCGAAGATTAACAGCGAAAGCGCGATGGGCGTCAAGAGTGCGTATATGTTGAATGACATTTCAATTTTCCCCCACGAATATTTTGTTCATGGGTATTGCAAATCCGGTGCCCGCTCCTCGAATAAACGCCAAATCGCATTAAAAAAATCATCCGTATCCTGAAACGGCTCATACAGACCGAATTCGGCCTTGAATCGCCAAAAAGTAAGTTAAGCCGAACCACGCCGTCCGGCGTAATTGCCGCCGCGATTGGACGGAAACCGGCGATTTTAACACTACTGTTGGATTTTGGACAGTGGATTTCAGACGCTGTCGGATTTCAGACACCGGATTTTGAAAATGTTCTTGCGTCCGTCAGGAAACTAACACTAAATAATGGCGGGGGAAATCATGGAGTGGATCGTTTCAATCGCCATATGCTACGGCACCTGCGTCGTGCTGGAGCTGATCTTTCTGGGAATCGCCGCGCGGCGGGAAAGCGGTAAGCCCTTGTGGCTACTGGTTGTTCTCTGTATCGCGTCGATCTTGTGGCTGGCCGCGGATGCCTGGCTGCAATGGGAGTTTATGGAGCAAGCCGGGCGTAATGCCCTGTCTCCGGGGGGGCTGGCGCTCCGGCAACTGGCCGTGCTGCCCTTTGTGGGTGCCGGTATTTTCTTCTATATTTCGAAGCCGGGTGGG
>CAZGYS010000420.1:0-6148 GCA_964530305.1 uncultured Leptospiraceae bacterium | reverse complement strand
CAGGGCTTCGATGACGGACTGGGGACTGATGTAGTAACGCGAAAGGGCGCGCGGATCCAGATCCACGTGGATCTCGTCCTTACGATATCCCTGGCGCGTGATGCGGGCGACGCCCTTGATGTCGGCCAGCTTGTCCTCCAGAATGCGGGACTGGAGTTTGAGTTCTTTCTCGGTTACTAGATACTTCCCGTTCTTTTTGATGCGCCCCAGATAGAATTGAATGATGGGCTGGCGCGATGTTCCGATCTCGGTGATGATGGGTTTTTCCGCGTCCTCGGGTAAATCCTCCACCCGCTCCACGGCCGAACGAATATCATCGATGGACTTCTGGGGATCGTCGTTATTCGGATCCAGGGTGACCGAGATCCCGGAACGATTCTCCAGGGAAGCCGAGCGGACTTCCTTGATCCCGTCCACTTCCTTGATGGCGTCCTCAAGGGGCTTGGTGATCAGTTTTTCCACTTCCTCGGGCGAAGCCCCCGGGTAGACCGTGGTCACGCTGACGATGTCGAAATCGATGTTGGGGAAGGCTTCGCGATTCATGGTAGCGGCCGCGTAGCCGCCCATGACGATGAGTAGTACCGTCAGAACGTTGACGAAGAGCGAGCGGGAGATAAAGTATTCGACTAGTTTGTGCATGCAGGCCTTCCCGGCGCCCGGACACCGGGCGCGACAGGTAGTGGACGAGGGTTTCTCACGAAGCGGATTCGCTTTCCAAGAAAAGCAACCCTCGAAAAATTGACAAGGTCGGAAGCACTGAAATTGCCGAAAACAAAAAAATGACGGCACGCGCGCGGTGACAATCGGATGTCACGACCCCGCGCGCAAGCGAGGACGCTCCATGTCGGAAACCAAACCCCAGACTCCCCCCGGCTCCGGCCCGAGCAGCCGGCGTCCGCCGCCCGGCGACTGGATTCGCCTGGGGGAAATCGAGTTTCACGAACTGATTCGAGAAAAACTCGCCGCGACGGGAGCAATCGGCGACGTTTTTCCCATGATGGTCGCCCACAATGTGCCCCACTACGTCCTGGCCCGCTTGTGGCCGGAAAAATACGAAACCTTCCTGGCGGATCCCGCCTGGCTTGCCTTCACCGTGGCCGAGACCGGTTGGAAGGGCAGCATCGACAACATCAAATCGCGGCTGATGGATACCCCGGACGGCGGTGTACAAGCGGAGTTTGCTAAATCCTATGTGGTGAGTTGTGATGGAATGTTGATGTTGTTGCGGCGGGGAGACGGTTTCGCGCTGGCGCTGGTGCCCGGCGCTTCGGGAGACAAAAATCAGACCTGGACCAGCCGGGGCGAAGCATCCGTACGCATGGGCGACTCCCAGGGCGGCGAAATCGATCACTACTTCGTCGAGGGCCGCGCGCCCATCGCCTCCGGCGATTACCTGGAGCTTTCGCGCAAGGCCTACGCGCGCCTGGGACTCCAAATTCCCCGCCGGGAACTAACCAGCCTGGCGCTGCTGGCCGAGCCGCTCCTGCAATACCACGGTCATGACGCCAACGCGGACATGCGCGCGAACGCCGAGTTGATCATGAACGCGCGCAAGGGTGAAAAAATCGCCCGCGAAGCACTGGACGCGGCCGCGAAGATCATGGATGCTTTCTTTGTTCGTTGCGAAGAGGCGAACATCGAACTACACCCGTTCTGGGAAAACGCGAAAAAGATGCGGGCGTTTTTGGTTAAGTGAACGGGTGAACGGGTGAACGGGTGAACGGGTGAACGGGTGAACGGGTGAACGTTAGAGAGGCGCGATTTCGATGGTTACGGATTTTTTTCGGTTCTCGCGGTTTTTCCAAATTCAACTGGACATTGGGGCCCGCGAGCGACGGGCACGAATTAGATTAAGCAGCATTGCGTTTATCTTCGCACACCGCTCATCCTTCCGAATGACTTTCCTCACCAATCATCCCCAGGTCCATGGCGATGTCCAGATGAGCTCGTAGTTCCGCAAGCGACGCTTTAGATATCATCATGAAGCGAATAAACTCTCGATTACTACCACGCTCATGACCTTCCGCGATATTCGAAGCGACGGAAACCGCGGCCCGACGCATCTGATCCTTGAGCCCAAAGTCTCGCGCTAGTTGCCCCTCTTCGGACATAGAGTATACCATTCCGATTAGACTTCGTGCCTCCTGGTAAACTCGTAACTCGCGAAAGGAGCGATAAGACATACTCCAGTTTATCATCGCGGTGTGACATTTTACAGGAATCGACGTGAAATTTTCCTTTGACATTCGCCGTAGATACGCAAAGGCGCGTCTTTCACCGTTTCACTAAAACCCCCAGACACACCCACCGTCGGCTTTCGTCGCCTCGGAATCGAAGAAACAGCGATTGGCCGTGACGTATACAATCAAGTTCGCCACCGCGCCGATGGGCAGGGTCGTGTCGTAGGGGTTTTCCGTCTGGGGACGAATGCATCCGCCGGCCGCGAAGCTCACGCTGAACACGACCGTAAATAAAAGAGTCAGTAAGAATTTTTTCATTTTTTTCATAAGGCAAGCATTCCTAGAATCGCGTTTGGAACATGAAACGCACGCCGCGCTCATGCTCATCGCCGGTAATGGCCAGATCAAAGCCGCGGAAGCCCGAATCGGCCGTGGTCGCATCGAAAACCTTCTCCGGGTCGTTGGAATTATACAGGTCGAACAAATTCCAAACCCAGAAGATACCATAGGCCAACAGCGCCTGGTTGCCCGTGCGAGCCTTCGCGTCCATGCGATTCTTCAGGTCCTCGAAGCGCACGATGTTCGCGAAGAAACCCGACGGCCCCAGCAAGGACAACGCGATGGGCAAACCCACTTCATCGTATTCCCGCTGAATCTGAATCTGTCGCCGCCAGTCCAGCGCGAACTTTGCCAGCAGGGCCGCGGACACCGTCATGTAAATGGTGGCGATGCCCTTGCTGCCGCTGTAGTCGTGACCCCACCCCGGATACAAAGCCGAGCGCCAGAGGGAACCGTCGCGAATCTCCTCGACCTTGGCCATGCGAAACACCTGCCGCTGGAGCCGAGCAATCTGGTCCTTCAAGTCCGGACGGTCCCAGTTAACCGCCGCGAATTCCGTGGAGCTGATTTGATCCGAGGGAACCTTCTTAACCTTACCGTCGGCGAAGATAATAATCACCAGCCGACCGCCGTAGAGCAAACGCACGTTTTTGTAGGATTCGCCGCTCCACAAACTCACCGAATCCGCGGATAGCGCCCCCGTCGCCCCGGCAAGGAGAACCCCGAGTAAAATATATTTCAGCAATCGCATCATGAATCGCCTCACTTAATGCGCATGATCCAAACCACGGACATGTTCGCGGGACGGGTTTCCGTGGCCGTGCGGGGCGTACCATTGGTCAAGTCGGCTACAGGATTGCCTGTATCGGTGCCATTTCCCGCGCCGGCGAAAGAGCTGCCGCCGCCGCCGCTTACACTGGTGACTCCGCCCGCCGTCCAGAACTGTTCACTGAGTCCGCCCGGTTCACGCAAGTGGCGATGCCCCTGAAACGCGTCGTCTTCGAAAACGCCGGACGTCGAGCTACCGCGCAGAAAAACGCCCTTGCTGTGATAGGCATTGAATTGCCCGTTCAGGTTGGGAATCGTTTGCCCATTGTAAACGGAATCGCCATCGGCGATGGTCTGGCCATTGCACTCCACCCAGCCCGTGGGAATGTTGGGCGTGCCGGTCAGCGACTTGTGCCAGGCCACGATACTGCCCACCGGCGTGGGATTGATGCCTTCGATAGCGGTCTTGAGATTCGCGAAGTTCTCATTGATCTGCGAAGACGACATGGCCTGCCCCGCGAAGAAAGTGTGAAACGTGCCCGAGACCGTAACCCCGAGCGTGGCCGTGGTTACCAGGCCGAAGCTTAATCCAATACTCAAGCCGAATCCCCGGCGAATGGATTCCCAGAAAGTTCCCTTCATTTGTATCTCCGAATAATGTAAAGAAGTGCGATGGGATGAACGCCACCGTTTGCATATGCTGCAAAATCTTAAAACATACCTTTTAATTTGAAACGAACCAGCGAGCGATTTTTTCCAAAAAAATCGAGTAACGCTTCGTGCCTGGCTAGTATTCTTCGGCGCCGGCGAAGCGAGAACGCGAAATAGTACGGGGCCCGTATTCCGTGTAGATAACCATGGACTTGCCTTGAAACCGCAAATGGCCGATGATTTTTCGGCCGTTGGTTAAGCGAATCACTTGCAGGGAGCCGTACTTGCTCCGTAGTTCTTCGAGGGTATGTAGTTTGCGCGGCCGCGGTTTCGGACGCGGCTTCTTCGCGGGCCTGGGCGGCTTCGGTTTTGCGACCGGCGCCGGTTCCCCGGAGGGTTTATCGGGCTCTCGCGGTCTGGTTTCGCCCGGGTCGGGGTTGCCCGCCGCGGGCGGCACTTTATCTTTCAAACCTTGACGGATTTGTTCCAGCTCACGGCGATCCTCCGTCGTAAGTTCCGTCGTCTCCGGGAGTTCTTTTTGATCGGAGGCGATGTCCAGGCTCCGGCCCGCGGATACTTCGCGTGGGGTGCTCCCCTCACGCCCGGCGCGAATCGCACCTTTCAGCACGCTTAACTTTTCGCCCGATTCGCCCACGACCAGGCGCGCCGTGGTTCCCAGCATCTTGTAGCGTGTTGCCTTCGTGCTCCACACAATTTCGCGTCCGCGACTTTCGCCGTCCACGGCGATGGTCCCGCGTTCCAGAAAAATTTCCAGGGCTTTCGCTCCGGCATCCCGGCCTCCATCCGCGCGTCGAACCCGGAACGTGCCCGGCCCCTCCAGGCGAAACGCCAGATTTCCGTCGAAGCGCAAGAAAGCCGCGGAGTCTTTGTCCAGCTTCAGGGAATGCCCGGCTCGCAGGGACATTCCGGCGGCGGGTTTCGCGGGCGATTGGCCGGCTTGCGCCTGGTGTTCAACTTGCCCGAACGCAGACACGAGCTGGAGCGCGCCCGGAACTTCGCGCGTCGCCTGATACGCAATAAAAGCGCCGGCGGCCAGCAGAATCGCCGCGGCGGCCGAATACCAGATGCGTCTTCGCGCGGGGAAGGCATGCACCACGGCGGCCTGCTCTGGTTCCGCGGTGGCTTCCTCTTCCCCCGGATCTTCTTCGAGAGCGGCGCGCATGGCTCCCAGAACGGAGGCGTCCAGATGCGCGGGCATGGGATGGTCCGCCTCCCGTCCGGCATCGCGCCAGGCCGACGGCCACTCTTCCGGCTCCCGGTTCGCCAGGAAATCCAGTTCCGGGTTCTCGTTGCTATCGCCGGTACTCACTGGCTTTCGTAATCCTCCGGTTCGATGCCCTCCGCCTTCAAGGCCCGGCGAAGTTCCGCGAGCCCGGCCTGTAAATCGCGATGGGTCGTGCTCAATGTGATTTCCGCGGAGTCCGCGATTTCCTGGAGATTGTACTGGCCCAGTACGCGCAGCTTGAGGACAATCGCCTGGCGCTCCGAAAGTCGTCCCGACGCCAGCACCTCATCCACGATCCGGTAGATCTCCGAGCCGCCGTCGGCGGGAGCAACGGCTTCCTTAACTTCCTGTTTAATACGCTCGATGGCCCGGCCTTCGCTGCCGCGACGGCGATAGGAGTCCACGTAGGCATTGTGCGCGGCGCGATACAAATACGCCCGGGCTTCGTCGGCCTTCAAGCCGCCCTCGCGCAAGCGGGGAATCAATTTGATGAAAACACTCTGCATCAAATCCTCGGCCTCGTCCGGATCCCGGGCGAGAGAAATCAGATAACGCCAGATCTCCGTCTTATACCGGTGGTAGAGCTTTTCGAGCTCCGCCATCTCGGCCGCGGTCTTGGGATCAGGAGACAAATTCTTTTTCTTATAAAACGCAGCCGGCCGAGTTTTTTTCCGCCGACTTGCCGAAAATTTGATTATTTTTCCAAATACGAAATCGAACGAGAGTCGAGGCGGTCAATTCAAATCGACGAGGAGCCCCTTTGCGCAATTTTTACAGTTTTCTGGACGATCTCCTGGATAAGACGGTTGTCCTGGGTTATGATCGCATTGGTTACGCGGTGCGCGGGAATCTCTGGGATCCGGCGGAAACGGACGTGGACATGTCCGGTCGCGTCTGCCTGATTACGGGCGCCAATTCCGGCCTGGGACGCGCGGCGACGGCGGGCCTGGCTTCCCGGGGCGCA
>CAZGYS010000419.1:0-6154 GCA_964530305.1 uncultured Leptospiraceae bacterium | reverse complement strand
AAGGCGATTGGATCGTGTCCACCCGGGAAATGTAATCCAGACCCTCCAGGCGAGTGATCATCAAGGCGTTGCGCTCGTCACCGTGGATGGCGTAGATTGTACGCGTATCTCCGGGAATTGCTTTCAAGTCACACTGGAACTCGTTCAGGATCTTCTTAACTTCCTCGAATTGTTCCTCGGTGAATTTCCTGTCTCTGGGTATGATCATGCTGGTCCTCTTCGTTTTTCTCCTGCAAGCGCTTCGCGTCTATTTGGAGAAATTATAAGTGAGCGCTCCGTCCCGACGATGCCGCTCCAGGCCGAATTCCACGATGCGGTCCATGAGTTCCGGTCCGTCCACGCCCGCGTGCTTCCAGAGCCGGGGAAACATGGAAATGGGAGTGCAGCCCGGGATGGTATTAATTTCGTTAAAGTAAAGGCGATTCTCGTCCTCGACGTAAAAGAAGTCCGCCCGCGCGAAGCCCGCGCAATTCAAGGCATGGTATGCCTGGACCGCGGTCTCGCGCATTTGTTTTTCAATGTTCGCCGGAATGTCGGCCGGCACCTGGACGTCGTAGTCTTGTTCATTTTCGTACTTGGCGTCGTAGGAGTAAAAGTTCGCGTGCACGATGACTTCGCCGATGGTACTCAAGGAGGCCTCGGTATTGCCCAGCACGCCCACTTCCAGTTCGCGCACGTCCATGCCCACTTCGATAATGGCGCGATGATCGAACTTGAAGGCTTCCTCCAGGGCGCGTTGCAGTTCGTCCAGATTGACGGCCTTCGAAACTCCCACGGAACTACCCAGGTTGGCCGGCTTCACGAAAAGGGGAAAGTTCAAGGCCGAGGCGATTTCGCTCATGCGCGTCGGGCCCGCCGCGGCGAATTCGGTCTTGCTTAATTCGCGGAAGTCGGGCTGGGGAATATCCAGGGCCGCGCAAATGCGTCGCGCGGCGATTTTATCCATGGCCATGGCCGAACCGGCCGTGCCGCTGCCGGCGAAGGGCAGATTCAGCGCCTCGAAAAGACCCTGCATGCGTCCGTCTTCTCCGAAGGTGCCGTGCAACATGGGAAAGGCGAAATCCAGGGCTATGTCCTCGTCCGCGTCTCCGCGAACTTCCAGCACGGGACCCGCTCCGCGATTCACCAGCGCGCAGGGACTACCGCCGGTTTTCGGCAGGCTGCCCTGGTCGGCCGCGGCCTTCGCCGCGTCGAGCGAAACCTTGAACCAGCGTCCGTCGTGATCGATGCGGACCGGATGTACATTGTACTTTTCCGGAGCCAGGGAACGTAGAACGTAAGCGGCCGAAACCAGGGAGACTTCATGTTCGCCGGAGCGACCGCCGTGAATGAGAGCTAGATTGATTTTACTCATGGGACCCGGGCAGATTTTTGGCGGGGGGGCCCATTGCAAAGTAAAATCGCCTGCTGAATACCGGGACCGGGGAACCAGTCAAGTGCGGAGTCAATGGAGCAGGCGGCGCCATTTCTTAATTTGCTCCGCGTCGGGCTGACCGGGCAATGAGGAAAAGTCCAGGCGGTTCCAGGATTCCTTTAGATTTTCCCGCGCCTCTTGCGTCCGCACGGGCATGCCCTCGAATTGAACCGCGTCGGTATGGGCGTCGCGACGCGGCAGGGGGGTGTCCCGACGGAGCGTATTCATTTTTAGTTCCAGTTCCCAGGCAAGCTTTGCCAGGCCGTCCTGCGCCTGGCGATTCTTACCGCGAGCCGTCTTTCCATATCCTCCCGGTCGATACATCTCGAGGCTCCGCAGGCGATGCACGTCCTCCAGTCCGAAGAGCGTGTAACCGGTGCCGCGTTCATGGCTGACATCGCCGCGAGCACGAAAGTCGGCGCCGGCCAGATAGACCCGGCGAACTCGCAGCCAATCAGCCAGGAGCAGGGCCAGGCCCGCCGGATTACGACTGGGATTCTCCCATTGGGCAATACCGCCCAGGGGTCTGTCCGAATCGGAACCGAGGATCTGATCGAAGGGGAAAGTCGAGCGATAATAAAAGACGCGTTTGAACCATCGCCGCGCGAAGCGAGGACCCGCCGTCCAACTCAGGACCGGGAAAGGGAACCGTGGAGCCGATCCCCCGTCGTCACCATCGGCCGCGTCCATGTTCGCGGCCACGCGCGCGGCGGCCTGATAGTGGTAGGCCGTGCCGCGACCGCTGTCCACGCTCAGAACCAGATCGGGGCGAATGCCCACGTGGAGCAGGGGGGCCAGAGCGGAGTCCGCGGCCAGCACGGCGATGCCCCGGCGTTCATTGCGTAAGAGATCCAGATGCGGCTCCAATGTCGTAAGCAATTCGGGACCGGCGCCGCAGTACAGAACAGCGGATGGAGCCGGAGGCAACGAAAAACGTACGTGCGCGCCCAGGAAATCCAGGCATTCGTTTTCGCGCAGGTTGATGAAGAAGTTGCGCGCCCACTGGCGCATGAAGCGGCCCGTGGTGGCCTGATCCACGTCGGTCCGAGAGCCGCTACCCCCGGCCAACATCTGTTCCAGGCGGCGAGTCAAGTCCCCCGCCAGCTCGGGAAACAGGCGCTGATAGGCGGGCAGGATACGCAGTTCCAGCGCCCCGGCGGGGGGGCTTGAGGCGCTTGCACCCATGGCCGCCCGGATCTCCTCCAGGCTCTCGGCGATACGCGCGCCGGACGACCGCAATTCACCCAGCCGCTCAGGACGCAGGGCTTCGCGGACTTCCACTACGGGTTCGAAGAATATGATTTTATGATTAGGCAGGGCCTGGAGAATGGGAGCGATGTGATAACCCCAGCCGATACCCACGATCAAAAGAATGGACCCGTCGGAGCTGGAGTCGGACGACGAGGCCCTAATTTCCCGGGCCAGGTTTTCCGCGAAACGATCGGCTTCGCGCAGGGGATCACGGGTTGAATGCAGGGTGCCGCCGGCGTGGGCCAAGTTCGTCCGACCGTCGGCATTGGCACGAAGACTGATAGTCAGATGAAGAATGGTCGGCCTCCGCGCTGGGGCATGGAGCCGGTTGAAGCGTCCGGCGTGTTGGTCCGATGGGGTTTTTCCCGGGCCGGAAAGCGGACCGGGAATGAGTTAAGTCAAGACTGAAGACGACCGGAATCAATCTTCCGAGTCGTCGTCTCCATCATCGTCGGAGTCACCGTCCGCGGCGGGCTCCCCATCGTCCATGTCACCATCAGCGGCCATGGGCTCGAAGTCTCCACCGTCTTCTTCCACCGTTTCCACGGGAGCGATTTCCCCGATTTCTTCCAGGTCTTCCTCGGAATCCTCGGCCACGGGAGCGGCGCTGCCCGGAGCATTGAAGACCGCGTCCAGAGCCGACTGAGCTTGAACGCGCGCCTTGTTGCGCAGTTCCTCTTCGACCTGCTGACGGGTTTCGTCGTCGATGTAATCGTATTTAATGCGTTCGTCGGAAAGGGCCATCAGGGCCTTGACGGCGGGCTTGCGCGTCATTTCCTTACGAGAGTATTCGATATGATCCAGATGGTGAATCACTTCGAAAGCGGCGACGGCCGCTTCGTATTTGTTTTGATCGGTAATGCCGAGTAGTTTGGAAATTTCAAAATCTTTTGACATGGAAGGTCCAGCAGGAAGAGTGGATTGCGAATTTGTCCGAGCTTGTCACTTTTGAGAAGAGCCGTTCGTTGTCAATAATTTTTTGCGTGGCCCGCCCCGGTACTGAACATGAGTAAAGTAGTCCCTGAACAAGTAACCGCCCGGGTATTCCGGGCCCTAAAAATCGCCTCGGTGCTCCTCTTGATGATCCTATTGTCGGTCCTCTCGGCGGGCTGCGGGGCCCAAAAAAGCTCGAATTTCGGAGTGGAGCAATGGAAGGGGCGCCTGCTGGACGGCACGCCCATTAACTTCGCGGCGCTCAAGAATCGCAAAGTCATTCTGAACGCCTACAGTCCCACCTGCGTGCCCTGTATTCATGAACTGCCGGCGCTGGATCGCATCCATGCAAAGGCCCGCAAGAGCGGCTCGGCCATGTTCATCATCGTGGAGGGGCGCCCCATCATGCACGGCATTCAAAAAGAGGGCGACCACTTTCAGTTGATTCGAGATCGCCTGAAGCAGGACATCGCGCGCTATGATATTCGCATTCCCTTCGTCATCATGGACAAGGGCTTTCGTGTTTCCCGAACGGAGGGCCTGGTTACCGCCACGCCGGAAACCTTGATCATGAACACGCAGCCGCTGATCCTGGAGTACAACTTCATCGGTCCCATCGCCTTGCCCATTCGAGATGCCAAAGGCAAGATTATCTCCGGCAAGGGACCGCCCGCGCTGGTGGACGGACAGCTCAAGCGGGATTCGCGCTTTCAGTTCGTGATGAGTAAAATCTAGCGGGCGATTGATTCAGCCGTCGCCGTAAATACGCTTATCAAAGTACGCTTCCCATCCCCATGACTAAAGACATCCTGCTGTCCGCTACCATCATAACCTATAATGAAGAGGCGAATATCGGCGATTGCATTCGTTCGGTCCACGACTGGTGCGATGAAGTCCTGGTGCTCGACTCCAATTCCACGGACGACACGCGTAAGATCGCCGAAGGCTTTGAGAAGGTGCGCTTCGAGACCCATGCTTTCGACGGGCACGTGCAACAGAAAAATCGCGCCATTGAAATGGCCCGGGGCGATTGGATTTTCAGCCTGGACGCCGACGAACGCGCCACGCCCGAACTGGGTCGCTCGGCGCGGGCTTTTATCGAGAAGAATCCCGAGGGTGCCGGAGCGCTGGTAAGGCGATTGAACCATCACCTGGGGCGCGCGTTTCGCCACGGCGGATGGTATCACAAGCGCTATCGCCTCCTGCGCAAGGGCCAGGGAGCCTGGGCGGGCGAAAACCCCCACGACATGATCTACATCAACGGTCGCCCGAAGTGGAAGGCCGGCATGGGCCCCACATTGTCGGGGGATCTAATTCATTTTTCCTTCAAGGACATGTCCGATCAACTGGATACCATCAATAAGTTTTCCAGCATCGTCGCCTTTACGCGGGCGGGGAAGGGGAAGCGTTTTTCCTTGTTCGGGCTGGTTTACAAGCCCATGGTGAAGTTCATCGAGCTGTATTTCTTGAAGCTCGGTATCCTGGACGGAATTCCGGGGCTCATCGTGGCGTCGCTGACCTCTTATTCGGCCTTCGTTAAGATGGCCAAGCTCTACGAACTGGAGCGGACGGAATTGGAACGACCGTCGAATCTGCGTTCCGATTACAAAGTTCAGTAAAGTGCGGTAAGAGTGCGATAAAAAGCGCGGTAACGCGCCGGCCCCTCGGACCGACGCGAAACTCGGCGCGATTGATTCGCGCGGCATCTATTAGAAGCGGGACATTTTGATGGCCGCGTCTCCCAGACACTTGCTCATGCACTTATCGTTTTTCTTATTCACCTGAACGCATGCCGCGGTCATGGAGTTGGTGCGGCAGCTGTTGTTCTGGGGGCTGTCCTTGGCACCGTGACGCGCGCAACCCTCGGCCAGTCTCTGTCCGGCAACCAGCGTAATGCCCTTGCAGCCGCCGCCGATCTTCATGACCATGCCGCTGCCGCTGGTGGAACCGCCGCCGCCGCCGACCATTTCCTTGATCTTATCTTGAAGAGATTTGTCCTTCACCTTGTCCTGGAGCTGGGCGCAACCGCTCAATGCAATCAAGGAGCCGACGGCCAGCAGGGCCGGAATGATTCGAATCAGTACACGTTTTGTCATGGGTATTTCCTCTGGTAGTCTCTTGTAATCCAGATTGTCTGGTTTTGTCTAACAGTTGTCTAATCGTTTCGTTTTCACGCGGCGTTTCCACGGAAGCGCCTGCTCGATGGGAGGGCGAGGTCCGGGAATCGTCAAGAGGATTTCCGGGTTTTTTGCACTTGCCCGGCCCATGGCCTCGCGGAATCAATCCCCATGGCTGAAATCGTCGGAGTAATTCCTTCCCGCTACGAATCCTCTCGTTTCCCGGGCAAACCCCTGGCGCGCATCGGGGACAAAACCATGGTGCGCATGGTCTACGAACGCTGCCGAGAAAGCAAACTCCTCAATCGCGTGCTGGTGGCCACGGATGATGAACGCATCCGCGCGGAAGTGGAATCCTTCGGCGGCGAGGCGATTATGACTTCGCCCGACATAGCCACGGGCACGGACCGTTGCCATGCCGCCGCGGGGGACATGCCCT
>CAZGYS010000418.1:2479-6168 GCA_964530305.1 uncultured Leptospiraceae bacterium | reverse complement strand
TTCTCGTAATAGTCGGCGATGCCGTCGCCGTCGCTGTCCGAACCCGTGCGCGAACGCAAGGCGACGACGCCCTGGTGCTTGCCGTTGTTGTCCACGGCGAAAACCGAGTAGTAGTAAGTCGTGTTCGGAGCGAGCCCGACGTCCCGATACATCTCCGGGTGGATTACCAGGCCGGTGGGGGCCGTACCGTCGCCGAGAGCCCCGGGCGCAACCATGGTGGAACGACGCAGGACGACGCCCGCGAAACTCGCGTTAGCCGGGTTGTTCCAACTGATCAGCATGCCGTCCGCGCCCGGCACCAGCTTCAGGTTCGAAATCAGTCCCGGGCCGCCAGGTTCGGGCGTCGTGCACGAAAGATTCGCGTCATCAGGCGTACTGGAACCGACCGGTTTGATGACCACCCAGTAATTCGTATTGATGTTGTTGCTGCCGTGGTTATGGCGATTGCCGTGCAGAACGACGGCGTCGCCCCGGTTATAACTTTTCTTATAGACTCGATAGCGATCCACGGCGTCGGTCGTATGAATGAACTTGCCGGTATTGACGAAGCCCTCGGACGCAAGCCAGGCGGCGTCATTGGAATCGTCGGTGATGGTCGCGCCGCCGCGACTGTCGTACATGACGTAGAGATCCAGATCAATGTGCGCGGTGAAATTGATGTAGTTCGTGCCGGTGAATTGTTTATGTGCCCCCTGGGGACCGCAGCTACCGCCGCCGTTGCAGGTGGCGATGCCCAGGGAACCGGCGAAGCCCAGTTCGCTAAAAGCCCCGTCCGGCTCGACCAGATAATTACGATCCCGGTAGTACTTAAAGTTCTCGTCGATGATCGTGAACCGGGCCGAAGCGGAACCGCCGATGCCGCCGGGGAAGTCCGCGGTCACGCAGGCCGGCGGGTTCATCAAGTTGCCCGTGCTCACGGGGGCCGCGGTCAGCACGAAGGGCGTCAAATGAGAAGTTCGCGCCGTCACCGTGGCGGTTTGCGTATCAACCGAGACATCCTTCAAGGCGAACCAGGTTTCCGCCCGGGCATCGTAATAATATACGCGAAACTCCTCCGCCAACCCGGCTTCGCGCAGGGCTTTCGCGTCGTAGGCATAACTCAGCGTCACCTGGCGCCCGCCGAAGTAGACATGGGCATCGCTCGTAAAACCGGCGCTTGATGAGGACGGCATGCGCACATCGTAAATGTGGCCGACGGGAGTGTGTTCACCGTTCACGAAGGCGGGGACGGCCAACCGGCTATTGCGCGTCACCGTCATCTGATCCTGGGAAATTCCCTCCGGAGGAGTTGCCGTGGGCGGCGTTGAAATATTGACGGGGCCGGGACTGCCTCCCAGGCCCAGCAAGGCCAGCATGCGGTTGTTATGTTCGTTCCCCGAATCGTCGGAATTCAAGCCGTGGAAGGCCAGACAGTGCAGCGAAAACACGACCGCCGGGAATAATGTCGAAACTAAACGAATGATGCGCATGATGGTCCTCGATATATCTTTAACTTAAAAAGGGCGACCCGGGCCGCCGCGGTGCAAGTATTTTTCGGAGTCTTTCCGGACCCGGGGCGTGGTCGTAAGTACTTATACTCTCGGAAACCGGCCCAAAAAATCAGCGTGACGGAGCGAAGCATTCATTCCGCGGACAACGGCAGTCGCAGCTCCATGATGAAGCGATCGTTTTCCCCCCACGCGCGAAGCGAACCGTTCAAGCGCTCAACCAGAAACCGGGTAATATTGAGCCCGAGACCGAGGATCGGGCGAGTACCGTCTTCGCGGGAACTGGTCCAGCTTTCGAATATGGACTCTACGTCGAAGGGAGTCACGATGTCGTTTTCGCAACGCAGCACGGCCCGGTCGGCCGCGACTCGCCAGTCTATATCGACATTGCGAGCGTGTTCCGCGCAATTCGCCAGCAGGTTGACGAGTACGATTCGCAGTATCTCCTCGGGGGCGGCTATGATGACGTCCGGAACATGACCTGAAAATCGAATATGCGCGTTGCGAGTATCATTACTGAGTTGGACGCTGAAGCGCCAGGCGTCTCGCAACGCGGCGATTTCGCCGGGGTCCACGTAGAACGGCGCCTTCATTTCAAGCGCGGTCGCGTACATCATATTGTCGATGAGGGTGCGTAGATAGCGACTGTAGCTTATGCAACGTTCCAACAATACGTCTTGTTGTTCGCGGTCGGGAGTAGCGCCCACGCGCCCTCGGGCGATTGTTAATGTTTGCTGGATCCCCAGGGCCGGTACGTTTAATTCGTGGTTTACCTTGGCGATGATGTCCGTCTTGACGCGATTGGCCCTTTCGATTCGCGCGCGATCCTTGATGATGCGATCATTAAACAGGTGAACGATCAAAAGAAAAATCAGCATCGTCGAAACATGAGAGGCGAAATGATAAATCGAAACGGTCCCGGCGGGCATGGGTTCACGATAGTTCAAGGGCGGCGACCCGTAGACGCCGTAAACGAAAAGCAGGAGCGAAGTAATGATGGACAGGGTCAGCGCGATTCGACGTTGATTCTCACCAATGGCCCGAACTCCTTCCGAGCGAAACAGAAGGTAGGCGATAACCGGAATCAAGAGCAGGTAGATCTGGCTGCCGGCGGCCGGCCCCATGAACAGGAGGCCGTTTACGAAGATGTGCGTTTCAAGAAGAAGTATGAAAACGAGCCGGGCCGTCAAATACCAGCCCAGGGCGTTCAGTCCGAGCGAAGCGCCGTAGGCCAGCGAAATAAACCCATTGAACGCCAGGGGTCGCTCGATATCCCATATCCAGAATCCGGTTGAAAAGACCAGGGTCACCAGCCACGCGAGCAAGACCAGATAGTTGCTCAGGACAATCGCGGTTGCCTGCACGGCCGGCGTATCCGGTCGCACGCCGATCTCGACCAGGGGTAGTGAATGTTTCCGTTCGACATTCATAGGTTCGCTCCGGTTTCCGATATCAATCGGATGAACTCCGCCTTGCCGTTCACCCCGAGATTCTTGTACGCGCGATGGATTTGTACCTCCACCGTGCGCACGCTTTTGTCCAGGTCCGCGGCGATTTGAGCGGCGGTCATGCCGGCGTATACTCCGCGTAATACTTCGCGCTGACCCGGCGTGATTTTCCGGAGTAGAAGATCACCGGGATAAATCGCCTGGGATTCGGGTTCATGCAAGGCGCGAATCAAGGGGGAGTAATAGTTTTTGCCCGCCAGCAAATCCCGCATCACTTCAAGCAGGCGTTCGACGGGTTCGCTTTTGAGCATGTAGCCGTCGACCCGGTCGCGGCACTGACGCAGAAATTTCGGATCCCGGTGCTGGGTATAGATCAAGATCCTCGCATGGGGCAGGGCAGCTCGAATTTCCCCGAGCATGTCCAGCCCGGTACGGTGCGGCAAGGCCAGATCCAGAATCAAAAGATCGATGCGCGATTTCAGGATGTTGAGCTTTTCGCCGATGTCATCCGAACCCCGGGTTGCTTCCCCGCAAACATACAGGTCGTCTTCGTCGGCCAGGGCCGTGCGAAACCAGGCGCGCACGATGGCCTCATCGTCGATGATGAACACGCCCCGTTTTTCGCTCTCATGTGTTCCCATTTTTATTCAAGCCGCCGTGAAATCGCGGGCGCGACTCGATGGACTACGGCGAAGCAACCTTCTAAAACGTCAACTCCCATGGAAAGGGCCGTCAAGCCGTGAAAAGCGGACAG
>CAZGYS010000418.1:0-2469 GCA_964530305.1 uncultured Leptospiraceae bacterium | reverse complement strand
TGGTTTTTTCGCCAGGAAGGCCGTAAGTATAAGTACTTACAAGGCCCGCTTCTCCGGTCGTGACCCCGTCTATTTGCCGGCCAACCTCAACAGCAATTCATCAGACGTGAAATCCCAGATCCCGGTGGCGGCGAGTTTACCCCTGGAAGTAATGTTAACGCGCAACGCCCCCAGGTCCGTGTGCTCGCTTTTAAGTTTGTACAGGAGATCTCCACAGAGCATCTGCATCAAATAGTAAGCGGGGACTTCATTGATGACGGTGTCGACGATGATTGCGCGAGAGTGAGCGCGGGTTTTTTCATCCAGGTTTTTATCCTTCGCGGTGGAGAAGTCCAGAGTGGACATGCGTCGGCTGACGACCTTATAGTTTGGAATATGAACGCGTCGAAACAGTTTGAGATCCGTGCCGGGGGCCAACCGGGCGCTCACGTCCCGAAAGGCTCGTTTGCCCTTTAATAGATAAGCATTCATATAAAACGCGCGGGCGGGCTTTGGGAGTCCGGCGTCATGGGCGATTCGCGTCAGCAGCATGGAGGCCTGGTACTGTATTTCCTTTCGGCGGGCGATGTCCGCGGAATCGGTGTAGTTTTTTTCACTCAGGAAGGGCACCAGTTGTTTTAGCAGGCCGATGGCGGCTTTGCGTTCGAGGGGACCAGCCGCCGAGCTTTTTTCATAGCCGGCCTTTAACGCGTTCAGCTTTAGTTCAAGGGGGCCGACGCGGCCGCAGCCTGAACCAATACAAGCTAGTGAGCAGACAATAATTACGGCGACTCGGCGCGCCGTTTTGATTCGAGCCATGAGAGTTCCCCCGGGCGAGTGCGCCCTTCTTATATTTAACAACAGCTCCCGCTGAAATTTTTGCGGGCAATAATCCCATTTGCGCTTTCCTTCGCGATTTAACGGCGCGGCAAATTTCAAAGTCGCGCTCTTTTCGGCTTGCCCGGGCGTCCGGGACGCGAGACACCGGCTTTGTCTATGAAAGAGGAATCCTTCAAGGCGCGGGTCGTCTGGCAGCAAAAAGAAAAGGAGGCCCTGGCGGCGGGCCTGAACTACTCCAGGGATCACGTGGTTTCCTTCCCGGGCAAGAGCGAGTTGGAAGCTTCCTCCGGCACGGCTTTCCGCGGCAACCGGGAGCTGGTGAACCCCGAGGAGATGCTGGCCGGCTCCCTGGCGTCCTGTCAAATGCTCACTTATCTGTATCTGTGCGCGCGCAATGAGATGACCGTGCTGGCTTACAAGGACGAAGCCGTCGCCTATCTGGGGCGGGGTTCCAATGAACGCCACGCCGTGGAGCGCATTACCCTGAGTCCCCGTATTACCTTCAAGGAATCCGAGAGTCAGCAGTTCCGAGCCATGGCGATTCGCCTCATCCACGAGGCCCATGATCAGTGCTTCATCGCCAATTCCCTGAAATGCGAAGTTGAAATTCAGCCCCTGTTTATCTGGACCTGATTTTCCAGGCTAACCCATAGGCGGCGCGGGTACAGGAGGAGCGACCATGAAAACCCGGCTTCAGTTTCTCACCGGCGAAGATCGTCGGCCTTCCGATTGTGGAGATCCGCTGGTTATAGAAGAATCCAGTCGAGACCTGGGCTGGAAGGGTGTTCTTCTGGAGAAGGGCTGGTCGCCTCATTTTTATCCCACGGACATCGTCACTCCCTACTTTTACTTCGCGCTGGCCCTGGACCGGGATCTGAACTGGCAGGTGGAGAACGAAGGCAAGCTCAAGGCCCTCAAGACCGTCCCCGGCGATATCTGGATCAATCCCCCCTGGACGCCCTTCACCCATCAGATCGACGAAGCCTGTTTTTTTACCATTTTAGCCGTGGACGAACAGTTCATGTACGATTCCTTCGGCGCGGGAGCATCGCCCGCGGGCACCCAGTTTTTGAACAACTATAACCTGGACGACGCCTATCTGAAGAACCTGATCGAATTGCTCTACTTCGAGGTTCGCAACAAGGGCGTGAACGGTCCGCGTTTCGTCGCCGATCTCATGCGGGTGTTCTGTCGTTATTTCATGGAGCATTACTCCAGCGCGCTGTCGACCGAGAACGATTCGCGCATCAGCGGCGAGCAGGTTCGCGCCGTGGAGCAGTACATTCGCGAGAACATTTCCGAACCCATTCTCATCGAAGAACTGGCGGCCGAAGTTAATCTCAGTAAGTTCTATTTCTTGAAGGAGTTCAAGAAAGCCGTGGGGCGGACGCCCTATAAATTCCTCATGGACATTCGCATGGAGGAAGCCGCGCGTCGGTTGGAGAATTCCGATCAGGATCTGGCGTCGATCGCCTATGGCCTGGGTTTTACGGATCAAAGCCACTTCACGCGCGCCTTCAAGCAGCACTACGATATCTCGCCCGGCAAGTATAGAAAGCAGCCCGGCGATGCCGCGCGGACATGAACGTGCGGCAGGTGACCAACACCATCGTAAGCGCGATCAATCGCGGCAGCTTTACCGACTTTAAG
>CAZGYS010000417.1:0-6176 GCA_964530305.1 uncultured Leptospiraceae bacterium | reverse complement strand
ATCCAGCGCTTCCTGGATGCGCGTCGGCAGGGAGCCGTCCAGAAACTGGCGCGCCGAGAAGTTCACGGCCACCCAGGGTTCTTTTCCGGTTTCCGCGCGCCAGAGTTTCAACTGATTGCAGGCCTGTTCCAGAACGGAGCGGCTGAGCTCGTTCACCAGGCCCATCTCCTCGACCAGGGGAATGAATTTCACGGGGGGCACCAGGCCGCCGTCCGGATGCTGCCAGCGTGCCAGGGCTTCGAACCCGAGAATGCGACCGCCGACCAGATCCACGACGGGCTGGTAGTGCACGATGAATTCGCCCCGCTTCGCCGCGCGCCGCAACTCATTCTCCAGGAGCAACTGGGACATCTTGCGCGCGCGCATGGAGCCGGCGAAAAAAGCATGGTTGCCTCGACCGGACTTGCGCGCGTGAGCAAGAGCGGTGCGCGCGTTTTGCAGGACGTTGGGCGGGTTGCGTACGCCGCCCTTGCTCATGACGATGCCCGCGCCCGCCGTGACGAAGACTTCCGAATCCTGAATAAAGAAACGCCCGGCCAGGCTTTTCTGCAGGCGCCGCGTCAGAGCCTCGGCTCGATCTTGATCTCCCAGGTTCTCATGGAGGACGGCGAATTCGCATTCCCCGATGCGGGCGGCCGGCATACCGGCGGGAAGCAGGGCCGTGATGCGTCGGGCCGCGCCGCGAAGCAGTTCCTCGGCGGCGGCGGTGCCCATGCCGGCGTGGAGCACATCGAAGCGATCAATCTCCAGCACGATTAACGCGAAAGGCGCCATGCCCGGCGAACGCGCCACTTCCAGGCGATTCAAAAGCAGACCCTTGTTGGGTAGGCCCGTCAGTTCATCGAAGTAAGCCGCGTTATGAGCCTCATCAAGCTCCCGCGAAAGCTCCTGGTTGCGGTCCTTGAGGCGATGCATGCGACGCATCATGCCCAGCCCGATCAAAAGCAGGATTCCTACTCCGCCGGCCAGGGCCGTAATCGCGAACAATGAGCCGGCGCGCGCTTCGCTCAATCCGGGAACCGGACGGAAGGGCGCGCCGGCCTTGAGAGTATCGGTCGAGTCGGCCGGTTCTCCCGCGAAGGGCCCCGGCAGAAAGGTCAAAAAAACCGCGACGACGGCCGCGAACGCGAAAAGCGAAGCCGCGAGGATGCGACGGCGATTGCCCGGGGCGCTGATGGTTCTGGATTGTTTACTGGGCACGATATGAATATCCGAACAGTATGGAACGCCGCGCGGGACAGCAATCACAATACGTATCACTACGAGGAAAAAATTCAATTCATCGCGGTGAACCGTAAAATTTGGAAAAACTACAATGTATGGTTTTACTCTATTTCTGAGTCTGATGCAAATGGTCCGCCGACGCGGACGATTGAGACTCGGAGGCGTGCACGATAGTCCATCCGGTGTAGCCATACACCGTGGAGACTATGGGCGTCAGCCAGTTCAGGAGGCACCAGGGCGCGTAGGTGAGGGTGGCCACGCCCAGGGCGGACGACATGAACGCGCCGCAGGTGTTCCAGGGGATCAAGGGCGATGTAAGAGTGCCGCCGTCTTCCAGGGCTCGCGAAAGATTACGCGCATCCAGCTCCCGGGCTTCGTAGGCCTCGCGATACATACGTCCCGTGATGACCAGCGAAAGGTACTGATCCGATGCCGTCAGGTTGACGAAGAAGCAGGACTTGATCGTGGCGTGAATGAGCAAGCCCGTGGTGCGCGCCATGAACAGCACCGCCGCGGCGATGCGCTGAAGCATGCCCGCGCCCTGCAAGACGCCGCCGAAGAACATGGCGGAAAGAATCAACCAGACCGTGGAGAGCATGGAGGCCATGCCGCCGCGATTCAAGAGGTCGGCCATTTCCTTCGTGGCGTCCTTCGCCGTGAACCCGGACGAGGCGGAGAGAAAGGCCGCGCGAATGGACGATTCCACGTAGGGATCGCCGCCGGCACCCGCGCCCACGGCCGCTCCCGCCAGGTTTTCCACCGCCGGCGATTGAAACACCACGCCGCAGAACACGCCCAGTAAGCAACCCGTCAGGAGAGTGGGAATGACCGGCACTTTGCGAACCACCATGACCAGCACTATGATCGGCGGCAGAAGCATGGCCGGAGACGTATCGAAGCGTTGATTGACCGCCAGGGTCACGCGGGCGATGCGTTCGGCGCTGAAATTTTCCGCGGGCAGCATGAAGCCGTAGATCAGAAAAAAGAGCAGGGTCACGATCATGGCGGGTACCGTCGTCCAGGCCATGTGGCGAATGTGGACGAATAGATCCGTGCCCGCCACCGAGGGCGCCAGGTTCGTCGTTTCCGACAGCGGCGACATCTTGTCTCCGAAATACGCCCCGCAGATCACCGCGCCGGCCACGGGTCCCATGGGCAATCCCATCGCCTTGCCCATGCCGATGAAAGCCACGCCCACCGTTCCGGCCGTGGACCAGGACGACCCGCTGGCCAGGGAAACGATGGAGCAGACGATGCACGCGCTGAATAGAAAGAGGGAAGGCGAAATCAGTTTCAGGCCCCAGACGACCAGGGTGGGTACGACGCCGCCCAGGACCCAGGCGCCGATCAGGGCTCCGATCAACAGCAGGATCAAAATTGCCTGCATGGCCACATTGATGTTTTCAAGAATGGCGTTTTCCAGGGTCTTCCAGCTTACGCCGCGACCCATGGCCATGAGGACCCCCACGAAGGACGCCAGAATCAACGCGATTTGGTTGGGGCCGCCCGAAGCCGAATCCCCGAAGAGCCAGACCGAGGTGACAAGCAACGCGATCAAGGCCAGGACGGGAACGAACGCCTCCAGCAGAGAGACGGAAGGCGGAGCGGACTTGTCCTGGGACGAATTCATGGGTGCGCTTCAGGATTTTTCAGCGGACAAATCGCCTGGTCCTGATTTTCCTGTTTCGTATACCGGTTCGGTCTTCGCAAGCGTATTCCGAAACCGCGCAAGGAGCGGCGAATGCCTTTATTTGATTTTGACGTCTATAATCTGCTGGGAACGTTTTTGATCACCTTCGGAATCCAGGTGGCGTTTTTCGTTTTCGCCGCGGGTTTCAAGACCGACAAGCTGACCGACTTCTCATATGGTCTCACGTTTATTATTCTGGCGGCCCTGCTCATGGTCTTCGCCGACCTGGGGGACCTTCGCATTCTCGTTTCGGGCGTACTGGTAATCATCTGGGGCCTGCGCTTGATGGTGTATCTTTTCGTTCGCATTCTGAAAATCGGTAAGGACGATCGCTTCGACGGGCGCCGCGAAAACGTGGTGAGCTTCGCCATGTTCTGGCTCCTGCAGGCCGCCGCCGTTTGGATCATCATGCTGCCCAGCATCGTCGTACTCAGTAAGCCCGCCGGTCCGCCCATCGGGGTCTTTTTCTACCTGGGCGCGGCGCTCTGGGTGATCGGGTTCTTGATCGAGACGGTGGCCGATCAGCAAAAATTCGTCTTCAAGAACGACCCCGCCAATAAGGGGAAATGGATTCAGCACGGTCTTTGGAAGTATTCACGCCATCCCAATTATTTCGGCGAGGTCATGCTGTGGTTCGGCCTGTTCGTCATGGCCGTGCCCGTGCTTTCCGGTTGGACCTGGGCGGTGGTGCTGGGGCCGATTTTCATCACCGTACTTCTCCTGAAGGTGAGCGGGATTCCGTTGTTGGAAGAAAGCGCGGACAAGCGCTACGGTAATCTGCCCGAATATCAGGAATATAAGCGCCGAACCCACATCTTCCTGATGCTGCCCCCTAAAAAGTAGTCCGACTCTCTTCCACGTCCCTCGGCCCCGTTGTCGGGGGAATTTTGTCGGAACTCCGACAAGAATTGCCTGAAATCGCATCAAGGCTGCCTCCTTAACCGGCAATTCGCAAAACAACTATACGCACGATAAGTCTAAAAAGACAAAAACCTCACAAAACTCGCATGCAAACCAAACAAAGCTACAAGTCCCGGCGGGGCGGAAAGCTTCATTTATTGAAAATACTTTCCTTAAATTGAAAATATTGATGGTATTTAAAATACCGCGATATAGATTCTACTTGCGGCGTTGTGCGGTGTGCAAATTATGTCTCTTTTTCCGGCCAGTCCATGAAAATTTCGGATGGCCGAGCCAACATATTCACTGATTTGTCATGCAGTGGTATGGTTATTGCTATAATTATTTTGCATTATAACGAAACCGGGAGTCGGTACATTCCGGAGGTAGATATGGTAGAAAGTATTTCAATGGAAACGATTGAGCTTTACCCGAAAGAGTTCTTTCACTATCGCTTGAAATTTGAAATAGGCGGGGACAGTTTTCGTTCCTATATCGGAAACGTCTCGGAATACGAAGTCCTGGCAATCGTGCCGGAAGATCGTTATAATGAACTTTCAGTGAATGAAGCCGTACGAGGCCGCGTCGAGGCGCGCAGTTTCGGCGAATTCTTTTTCAGCGGACGCATAATCCATAAGCAGGTTATGGAGATTCGCAATACCGAAGTGCGCCTGGTTCGCGTCAAATTCGATGATCGCATCCCCATGCCCGTGGACCTGATGGCCGTAATTATGGCGATTGGGGATTGAGGGTCGAAGGAAGACTTCCCACCACATTTTGGTGGGAAGTCAAAGTTAAATCGCAAAAAGCGCAACCATGGCGGATTCGCGTTTCCAACCATTAGACCATTAGACCATTAGACCATTAGACCATTAGACCGGTTTACCCCCACAATCTAAACCCCGGCATTTCATACCAGGGCGCTAAATCGCCGCCGTTCGCGGCAACTTCTCCCGCCGTAACAGGCACGCTCTCGTCTGAATCGCCCAGGCGCTTACCACCCAGGTAGAAGAGCAGTCCGGCGGACGTGCGAACCACTTCCAGCTCATCGGGTCCGCCTGATTCGCCGCGGTAGTCGGAAAGGTGTTCCGAGATAAAGCCGGTGGTGAACTTGCCCGAGCGAAAGACCTTGTGCTGGATAACCTTGCGTAGAAAGTCCAGGTTGGTAACGGGCCCGAAGAGAATCGTGCGTGCCAGGGCTTCGTCCAGGATGCGCAGCGCCGTTTCGCGATCGGGGCCGTGGGCGATGACCTTGGCGATCATGGGGTCGTAGTAGATCGAGACTTCGTTGCCGGTTTCAATTCCCGCGTCGATGCGCAGGCCGTCCATCTCCGGCCAGGTAAGGCGATGCACGGGGCCGATGGCCGGGAGAAAATCGCGCGCGGCGTCCTCCGCGTAGAGACGGGCTTCCACCGCGTGGCCGTTTTGCCGCACGTCTTCCTGCGAAAAACTCAAGGGCAGACCCATGGCCACGCGAATCTGCTCTTCCACGAGATCCATGCCCGTAACCAGTTCCGTCACGGGGTGCTCCACCTGCAGGCGCGTATTCATCTCCAGAAAATAAAAGCTCGCGTCCGCGTCCGAATAGATGAATTCCACCGTACCGGCTCCGGTGTAGTTGACCGCCTTCGCCGCCGCCACGGCCGCATCGGCGATTTTACCCCGGGTTTCATCCGTGAGCGCCGGACTGGGGCTTTCCTCGATGACTTTCTGATGGCGCCGCTGAATGGAGCATTCCCGCTCGAAAAGATGGCGGATATTGCCGTGTTCATCGCCGAAAACCTGGATTTCGATGTGGCGCGGGTTGGTGACGAATTTCTCGATGAGCAGGGCGTCGTTCCCGAAGGCGTTCAGGGCTTCCCGCTTCGCGGATTCCAGGGATTCATCGAAATCGCCTTCTCCGTCCACGCGGCGCATGCCCTTGCCGCCGCCCCCGGCCGATGCCTTGAGCATAATGGGATAACCGATGCGCTTCGCCTCGGCCTTCAGAGTCTCGGGACTTTGATCGTCGCCGTCGTAACCCGGCACGACCTGGACATTGCCCGCCTGCATCAATTGCCGCGCGGCGATTTTATCGCCCATGCCGCGGATTACCTCGGGCCTGGGACCGATGAAAATGATGCCCGCTTCATCCAGGGCTTTCGCGAAGCCCTCATTCTCCGCGAGAAAACCGTAACCGGGATGCACGGCGTCGGCGCCGGTGTCGCGACAGGCCTGGACGATTTTCTCAATGTTCAGGTAGGATGAGGCCGCTTCCGGAGGTCCGATTTCAACGGTTTCGTCGGCTGCTTTAACGGCCGGAGTATGGGCGTCCGCGGTGGAATGCACGGCGACGGTGGCGACGCCCATTTCGCGCGCCGCG
>CAZGYS010000416.1:0-6178 GCA_964530305.1 uncultured Leptospiraceae bacterium | reverse complement strand
GCCATGCGTGCCCGCGGCGCGGCCATTACCGATATCGTGATTCTGGTCGTGGCGGCCGACGACGGCATCAAGGAACAAACCGTTGAAGCCATCAATCACGCGAAGGAAGCGAAGGTGCCCATCATCGTCGCGGTCAACAAGATCGACGTCGAGGGCGCGAACCCGGAGCGTGTTAAGCAAGAACTTACGCAACATGAATTGACGCCGGAGGATTTCGGCGGTGAAACCATCGTGGCGGAAATTTCCGCTAAACAAAACATCGGCATCGAGAACCTGCTGGAACTGGTTCTCCTGCAGGCCGAGGTTATGGAACTCAAGGCCAATCCCGAATTGCGCGCCGTCGGCTCCGTCGTCGAAGCCCGCATCGACCCGGGCAAGGGTCCCGTGGCTACGGTTCTCGTGCAAAAGGGAACCCTGCGGGAAGGGGATCCCTACGTGGTCGGGATTTACTCCGGTCGCGTGCGCGCCATGTTCGACGATTTCGGCAATCGCCTGAAGACGGCCGGTCCGTCCACGCCGGTGGAAATTACCGGTATCGCGGGCGTTCCCCACGCGGGAGATCCCTTCCAGTCCGTCGAGAACGAGAAATACGGTCGGGAAATCGCCTCGAAACGTCAGCACTATCAGCAGATAACCGAAGCGGCCGAACGCGCGGCGCCCGGCACCGACTGGGAAAACATGATGGGCGGCGCCGACGTGCAGGAAAAACGCATCATCATCAAGGCCGACGTGCAAGGTTCCGTGGAGGCCATTCGAGATGGTCTGATGAAACTCTCCACGGACGAGATCAAGGTCAAGGTCATCCACGGAGCCACGGGTGCCATCAGCGAATCCGACGTGGATCTGGCCAAGGCGTCCGACGCCATGATCATCGCTTTTCACATCCGTCCCACGTCACGGGCTCAGGACCTGGCCGCGCATCATCGCATCGACATCCAGTACTACGATGTCATCTACCAGGTCATCGAGGAGATCCGGGACTCCATGGAGGGCATGCTGGCTCCGGAGATCGTCGAAAGCGTTACCGGCCAGGCCGAAGTGCGCGAGATCTTCCGCATCTCTCGACTGGGCAACATTGCCGGTTGTATGGTCATTTCGGGCAAGATCAAGCGCAATGGTCGTGTTCGCGTCAAGCGCGGCAAGGACGTGCTCTTCACGGGAGACATTCGCAGCTTGAAACGCATGAAGGACGACGTGAACGAAGTCTCCGAAGGTTTCGAATGCGGTATCGCCATCGAGGGCTTCAACGACATCAAGAGCGGCGATATTCTGGAAGGTTACGAGATTCAGAAAATCGCGCGGAAGCTGGACGATTAACGAAGATTAATTGAACGGCCTGATTCGCTCCGGCCGCGAACCAGTTGGTCGGCTGGAGCGAATGTGACGGTGCTGCCGTTGCCTTCTCCTCCACGCGTCGCCGTTCCCTCGCCCCCCTCTTAAGGTAATGAACGAATAAGGCAATGAACGAGATTCGCAGAAAGAGAATGGAAGGCGCTATGTTGCGCGAGCTTTCGCGTCTGATCATGGAGCGTCGAACCAAGGACGAGGAAATCGGTCTGGTTTCGGTTACCGCGGTTCAACTTTCGCCGGATATGTCGGGGGCGGCCATTCTGGTTTCGCCCTTCGGCGGCGACGAAGAAAACGAAGCCACCTGGAAGGCCCTCAAGCGCAACGCTCATTATTTCCAGTCCACCATGAGTCGCAATCTGCGTCTTCGCCGAACGCCGGAGCTGCGCTTCGAAATCGACAACAGCATCAAGGAAGGGGATCGCATGCTGGACAAGCTCGATTCCTGATTTCGCCGCTCCTTTACCAATCGCCGCAATATCGTCCCCATTACCGTTATCACCATCGTGTCCGAGTCATTTCGCGAACAGCACGGCATCGTTCTCGCCGACAAGCCCCGGGGCCTGGGGTCCACGCCGCTGGTATCGCGCCTGCGCGGTCATTTGTTGGATCGCGCCCGCGCGGCGGGCCATGCTCCCAAAAAAGGCGGGCGCAAGATTCGCGTCGGCCATACGGGAACCCTGGATCGGTTCGCGTCCGGGTTGATGATTCTCGTGGTGGGTCACGGCACGGCCTTCGCGGATCATTTTCTGCATCAGGACAAATCCTATCTGGCGGATTTCGCCTTCGGGCGATTCACCGATACCCATGATCCCCAGGGGGAAGTTCTGGAGGAAAAGAGCCCCGAAGAGGCGCGCCGCTTTCTGGAGCAAAATCGCGCCCGTGTCGAGGAAGCCGTAGGGGCCTTTCGGGAAATGACTCTTCAGATTCCGCCGGTCTATTCGGCCCTCAAGAAAGACGGCCAACGTTTCTCGGATCGCGCTCGCCGCGGCGACGTGGAATCGCCCGCGCCCCGGAAGATTACGATCCATTCCTCGGAGATTCGGGAATGGGACGGGGCAGGGGCCGTAGTTCGAGCGGAAATCGCCGTCAGTTCGGGTACCTACATTCGAGCCCTGGCCCGCGACCTCTCCGAGACTCTGGGTTTCCCCCTGCATCTGTCGGATCTTCGACGGCTGAATATCGGCTCCCATCGCCTGAACGACGATTGCTGGTCGCCCCGGGAGGGAGAAGATAGCCCGCCGGAGCCCGTCATTACATCCCTGGAGCAGGCTCTGGGCGATTGGCCCCGACTGGAAGCCCGCGCCGAGGACGTACCCCGGATCAAGAACGGGATTCAACTGGAATACAATCGCCTCAAGCCTTCCCCCGGCTTCAAGCCCGACGCCGAGGCCCTGGTGACCGAGCCCGGAGGGCGTATACTGGCCTGGGCGGAGAAACGCCGTGCCGGCGACGGTCGAATTCGTTACAGGCGAGTGTTTTCTGATTGATACCGCGGCCCGCTCTCCAGTTATGGTTGAATTTAAGTTTAAGTAGTTTAAAAGTAAAATTAAGGGACCTGTACGCCCCGGATCGTTCGAAATGAAAGCCGAAAGATTCGCCGTGTGCCTGGAGAAACCCGGGTTGAACAAAGAAGATGATTGAGACGCAGAAAAAAAGCACCATAATCAACGATTATAAACGCCACGACAAAGACACCGGCTCCTCGGAAGTCCAGATTGCCATCATGACGGCTCGGATTCAGGAACTGACGGAGCACTTTAAGACTCACAAGAAAGACCATCACTCCCGCCGCGGATTGCTCAAGCTGGTGGGACGCCGTCGTAAACTCCTGGACTACCTCAAGAGCCAGGACGCCGACTCCTATAAGAAACTGATTGCTCGTCTCGGCCTGCGCAAGTAAGGCCGCCGAGCATCCTCCCCCTAAAAAATCCAACTCTCCGGAGTGACTTATGTCCGTTCATAAACAGGAAATCGCCCTGGGCGATGAAACTATATCAATTGAGACCGGCAACTGGGCAAAACAGGCCCACGGAAGCATCGTCTATCGCATCGGCGATCTCGTTTTGCTGGCAACGGTCTGCGCGGCCGACGAAGCTCGCGAAGGCCAGGACTTCTTTCCCCTCACGGTGGACTATCGCGAAAAGACGTATTCCGTGGGGCGCATACCCGGCGGCTATATAAAGCGCGAAGCTCGCCCCGCCGACCACGAAGTTCTGCTCTCTCGCCTCATCGACCGCCCCATCCGCCCCCTCTTTCCCGAAGGTTATTTTTCCGAAGTCCAACTCCTGCTGACGGTTCTCTCCGCGGATAAGGAGATCAATATCGAGGGACACGCCATCACGGCCGCCTCCGCGGCGCTGACGGTTTCCGACATTCCCTTCAGCGGCCCAATCGCCGGCGTCGTCGTCGGCCGTATTAACGGCGAATTCATTTTGAATCCCACTCATACGCAACTGGCCGAGGAAAGCGACCTGGAACTGGTCGTGGCCGGTTCAAAAGACGCGGTTGCCATGATCGAGGGGGAAGCGAAGGAACTCACCAATGAGGAAATCCTTGCCGCCATTGAATACGCGCATGAAAACATTCGTAAGCTGCTGGACGGACAAACCGCCCTGGCGTCCACCATCGGCGTTGAAAAGCGCGAAGTTTCCCTGCGCCTGCCCGACGAAGGCCTGAAGAAAGAAGTCTTCGATTTCGCGCTGGACAAAATGAAAACCGCTTCGTCCAACACGGACAAGATGGCGCGCGGCACCGCCGTAACCCAGGTCTACCGTGATACCCTGGATCACTTCAAGACGAAGCTGGCGGACAACACTGAAATCGACATCAATCAAACCCTGCGCGACGTGAAAACCTTCGTGCACGACGTAGAGGCCGACGTAGTTCGCGGTCAGATCTTCGACAATAAGGTTCGCGCCGACGGCCGTTCCCTGGACGAGATTCGCGACATCTCCTGTGAGCTGGATGTACTGCCCGGCACCCACGGTTCGGCTATCTTCACGCGTGGTCAGACCCAGAGTCTGGGAACGGCTACGCTCGGAACCCTGGGAGACAATCAGCGCTACGAAAACCTGGCGGGTCAGCATCATAAGAACTTCATGTTGCACTACAACTTCCCGCCCTATTCCGTGGGCGAAACCAAGCGCCTCATGGGGCCCGGTCGCCGGGAAATCGGTCACGGTCAATTGGCCGAGCGCGCGCTCAAGGCCATGGTCCCCGGTCAGGACGAGTTCCCCTACGTGATTCGTCTGGTGTCCGAGATTCTGGAATCCAACGGTTCTTCTTCCATGGCTTCGGTTTGCTCCGGCTCCATGGCCATGATGACCGCCGGTGTTCCCATCGCGCGTCCCGTTTCCGGCATCGCCATGGGTCTCATCACGGGCGAAGACGGCAAATACGCCATTCTATCGGACATCGCCGGCATCGAAGACCACTTCGGAGACATGGACTTCAAGGTGGCGGGCAGCGAAAAGGGCATCACCGCCCTGCAGCTCGATATCAAGGTTACCGGTATCTCCATCGAAATCATGCGCGAAGCCCTGGCGCAGGCCGAGACCGGCCGCATGCACATCCTGGGCAAGATGAACGAAGCCATCGACAAGTCCCGCAGCGATGTTCCGGACAACGCGCCGCGCATCACGACCCTGCAAATCGATCCCGACAGAATCGGCGAACTCATCGGCCCCGGCGGCAAGGTGATTCGCTCCATCATCGAGGAAACCGGCACCGAGATCAATGTCGACGACAGCGGAACGGTTACCGTCGCGGCGGTGGACGGAGACGCGGCTACGAAGGCCATCGACATGATCGAAGGCATCTTCGCGGACGTGGAAGTGGGCACCATCTACAAGGGCAAGGTTACGCGCATCGCCGACTTCGGCGCCTTCGTGCAGGTCATGCCCGGTAAGGAAGGCCTCTGTCATATTTCCAAGCTCGACGTTGAGCGCGTCACGGAAGTCCGAGACGTCGTGGACGTGGGCGATGAAATCGAAGTTAAGGTCATCGGCGTCGACCGTCAGGGTCGCATCGACCTTTCGCGCAAGGAAGTCCTGGCTCCCGGCAGCGGCGGTGGTGACCGCGGCGGACGTGGCGGTGATAGAGGCGGACGCGGCGACCGTAGTCGTGACGACCGCGGTGGACGCGGCGGCGATAGAGGCGGACGCGGTGGCGACCGCGGCGGTCGTGACCGAGATCGCGGCGGACGCGATCGAGCCGGCTCACGTCGCTAAAATCGTCCCGGTACTCGCGCGTTCCTTCGCTTAATCAGGCGAAGAGCGCGTGAGCACGGAGCACGGAAAGTCCTCATGGGTGAGCGCCCCACGGTAAAGGTATACACGGCTCCCGGAGCCCGTTTACCGAAGCGGGCCACTCCCGAGGCGGCGGGCATGGACGTCCATGCCTTGCTTGAGTCCGATACCTACATCGAGATTCCCCCCGGCGAACGCATCACCATTCCAACCGGCCTGTATTTTCAGATTCCGCCGGGCTGGTTTATTTCCCTGCGACCCCGCTCGGGTCTCGCGCTCAAGAAAGGCCTGACCCTGCCCAATACTCCCGCTACCATCGACAGCGATTACCGCGGCGAACTAAAAGTCGCCCTGATTAACCTGGGAACGAAGAACGCCGTGATCGAAAACGGTGATCGCATCGCGCAGCTCCTGCTGGAAAAAGTTCACGAATTCGAGTGGGAGCAAGTCCCGCGTTTCGATGAACTGGACGAAAGCGAGAGAGGGAGCGGCGGGTTTGGTAGTACCGGGTTGGCTTGAGCATGGTCTAAAGGTCCAATGGTCAAAGGGTTCCAGGGCACTCCATTTGACCCTTAAACCTT
>CAZGYS010000415.1:0-6201 GCA_964530305.1 uncultured Leptospiraceae bacterium | reverse complement strand
AAGCTCCTGCCCCAGCATGCGTAGCGCGCGCAACCCGGCCTCGACGGCGTCGACGATACGCCCCATGCCGAAGTAAAAGTTGGTGCGCATTTCCAGAACCTTGACTTGCTCCAGTTCCGTTCGCGCGTTTTCAAAGACCAGGTTCAAGAATTCGTCCATGGCTTCGAAGTTGACGGCCACGTATTCCAACGTGGCTCGCTCCAGGTGAAGGGCGCCGGTTAATTCATACTGAGATTCCCAGGCGTCCGACGGAAGCAGCTCCATGCCCACGCGAGCCAATCGCAACGCGCCCACGAACGCGGCGGAAGCGCGGGTCTTCACGGCCGCGCGAAGATTTAATTTCGCGAGCGCTATCCGCTCCTCCGAATCCGTAATGCCTTCGCGACCCGTATTCAAGTGACTGACGATGTCCACCAGATTGTCCTCGGCATCTTCCGAGGAACTTTCGTCCAACAGCCTGCGCCCGATGGAGAGATGGCGGGCTTTTTTTTCGTCTTCGCCCAGCAGGGAATACGCCGCCTGCTGCACCCGGTCATGGAGGAACGCATAGGAAACGCGCACGCTGGTCTCATCGTCTTCGCGTTCGGGAAGACTGCCGGCGTACTTATAGGCATCGTCATTGGGCAGAATCAATCCGGATAGAAGCGCTTCCTGCAACTCGGAGGCCGTCGCGGCCATGTTCTTGCCCCGGGCCGCCGCGAAAGTACGCAGTTGAAAACGGTTGCCCAGACAGGCCGCCAGTTTCAGGAGCTCCTGCGTCGAAGCCGGCAACTTGCGAATGTTCGCCACCATCAGGTCCGCCACGTTATCCATGATTTCGGCGGCGCGAATGCCCTTCATGTTCCAGTCCCACAATCCCGAGTCTCGATTAAAAAAGATCAGTCCTTCGCGATACAGATTCTTGAGCAGTTCGTTTACGAAGAACGGATTGCCCAGGGTTTTCTCCATGACCAGCTCGGCCATTTCCATGGTTTTCGCGGGCGGACAGTGCAGCGTCTCCGAGATCAAGAGCGTCGCGTCTTCCCGCGCCAGCCCCTTCAAGGAAATCCCCTCGATGGCAACGCTCTTTTCCTCCAGTTCGCGCATGGCCGCGCGCAAGGGGTGAGCCTCATCCACTTCGTTATCGCGATAGGAACCCAGCATCAACAGGTATTCGCTGTCCGGATCCGTCAGCAGGGCATCCAGCAACTTGAGGGAGGCGGAGTCGGCCCACTGTAAATCGTCCAGGAACATGGACAGGGGGTGCTCTCGTCGCGCGAAGGCGCGAATAAAATTCTGGAAAACGATGTTCAAGCGGTTGCGCGATTCCGCGGGGCTCAATACGGCCGTTTCCTCTTGCGGACCGATGATGCTTTCCAACTCCGGGATCACCTCGACGATGACCTGACCGTTTACCCCCAGTACGGAGCGAAGTCGCTGCTTCCAGGCCGCGACGATTTCGGGCGGCTCGGCCAGCAATTGCTGAATCAAACCCTGGAACGCCTGAATCAAAGCGCTGTAGGGAATGTCCCGCTGGAACTGGTCGTATTTACCCGAAAGAAAAAAGCCTCGGCGCGCGACGATGGGCTTCTGAACCTCGTTCACTAGAACCGATTTACCGATGCCGGAAAAACCGGAGACCATGAGCACGACCACGTTCCCTCCGGCGGCTCGCTCGAAGGCATCCAACAACTCGGCGATTTCACTCTCGCGGCCATAGAGTTTCTGCGGAATCTGAAAACGTTCGGAGACGTCGGAACGGCCCAGTTCAAAATCGCCGGACTCGTTCCCACGCAGGCGACGAAGGCTTTCTTCCAGGTCCGCGCGCAGACCGTAGGTGGACTGGTAGCGGTCCTCGGGGGACTTGGCCATGAGCTTGAGAATGATGCGCCCGAGGGCCGGCGGAAGTCCGCGACCCGACTCCTCTTGCGCGGGCAGGACGGGCAAGCGGGCGATGTGACTGTGCACCAGTTCCATGGGATCCCGGGACGCGAAGGGCAATTCGCCGACGAAGGCTCGAAACATGGTGGCGCCCAGGGAGTAGAAGTCACTGCGATAGTCCACCGCGCGATTCATGCGTCCGGTTTGCTCCGGAGACATGTAATTCAGACTGCCCTCCAGGATCCCCGGGCTTTTCACGAACGAGGTTTCACGCGAAAGCAAGGATGAGATCCCGAAATCGATCAAGTTAATGCGCCCGGTTTCGCGATTAATGACGATATTGGCGGGTTTGATGTCCTTGTGAATAATGTTCTCGGCGTGTACGACTTCCAGCGCCCGCGCCACGCGAATGAAGATTTCCAGCAAGGTTTCCCGCGAAGGCGATGCCGACTCAAGATACTCGGCCAGGGACTCCGCCTGGAAGTCTTCCATTACGAGAACACTACCGTTCCCGTATTTCTCCATGCCGTAAACCCGGACGATGAAATCACTGTCGAAGCGCTCGGCGATTTCCTTTTCGCGCTTATATTTGGCCAGCTCTCGACGCGAAGGATATTGCGAGTTATGCAGCTTGAGGATTACCGGGACGGAATCGCGCTCACGCACGCCCCGATAGACGATGGACTTCTTGCCCCGGTACAGGACGTCCTGGATTTCATAGCCGGCCAGATCAATCATGCGAAACCTCGAGACCGGCAAATTATATTAACTTAACAAATTTGTCCAGGGTTTCGTTAATGCAAACTATTTAAAAAACCGACTATTCGCCGTACTCACTACTACCGTCTTGAGAACGTCGGCGAAGCACATGGCGAAACCAACTCGTGGGACGCCCACCCTTCGCGCGGCGATTCGCGGTTTCTCCTCCGGGACATGGCCCGAAAGTTCAGGACTTCCGTGCGGTTCGCCACCGCCGGAAGAGCGCCGGCCGGCTCGCCCCGGCGGCCGCCGCCGACGCGGTTCCAACGACATGGCTCCGGCGATGTAATTCCAACGATGAGCACGGCCAGGTCCTCGGGCGGAATTTGGGCGGCGAGGACGTCGGCCCCTTCCGTATTCATCGGTTCCGGCTCCACCGTTGCGGGCCGGGACCCGCATTCTCGTTCCGGCATTTCGCTTTCCGCCCTTTCGCTTACAGTTTTTTCAGTTTCAGGACTTACACAAGTTCAGGGAAAAATCACCCTTAAAAATCCTTGCGCTTTTCGAGTTTAAGCCGAGAATTCAGTGCAAGGTCCGGAATGAAATTAACCGCCATACCGCCCCTTTTGATGACGGCCATTTGCCTGTTCGTCGGCCAGTACCTGCTTACATTATTTATTCGTTTTAATCGCACGACGTCCCGCAAGGCGGATCTTTCCTTCGCCATCACCGCCTTCGCCGCGGCATTCTTCAACCTGGCCTCGGCCTTCTTTTACAACGCGGATTCCTTCGCGGACGCTGCCCTCTGGGAACGCCTGCGTTACGCGGCCCTGGCCTTGTTCAGCCCGGGTATTCTGCTGTTCATCTTTGATCTGACTGGACGTCGTAAGCGCAGGATCTTCTACATCACCGGCGCCTTTACGATTCTCATGCTAATCTATACGCTCACGGATCTCGGGCGCTCGCCTCCTCGGGCGGAACCCACCCGGGTCGGCTGGATGGGCATTGTATATTACGAAAGCGAGCCTAACCTGCTCACGGGCGTGCTCTTCGGTCTGGTACTGGTAGCCGTCATGATGTCCCTGTACTTGCTTTTGTTGCGAACCTTTCGCGGCGAAGGCTCGGCTTCGCGGGCCATTCTATTTACGCTCTGTCTCCACGCGCTGACCATCGTGAACGATTTCTGCGTCTACGTGGGCCTGTATACCTCGATCTATCTGAGCGAATACGGTTTTCTGTTTTTGATTCTGGGCCTGGGCTCGGCGCTCCAGAGTAATTTCGTGAACGCCCATCTGCGCATGACGGCCTCCGAGGAAAAGTATCGTCGTCTGGTGGAGGATTCCCGGGACATCGTTTTCTCCCTGGATCCCGAGGGACGCCTGCAATCCATCAATCAATCGGTTCAAACGGTGCTGGACTATCCGCCGGACGAGTTAATCGGCGTCCCCCTGGCCAACTTGATTCACGCCAGTTCGCGTCTTTCCCTGCGCCTGAAAAAGAATCTGCTGGCGGAAAAAATTCGCGCGGTCCTGGATTCCGATCAGTCCCGGGAATTCGAAATGGACATGGCCACGCGACGCAATGAACCCGTGGAACTCAAGCTGCGCCTGGAGCGAGCGGGGGCGGCGGTGGTACTGGGCAAGGCCTACTATCCGGCCGAGGACTTGCTGCTCAAGTTTCGCGATACCGAGCAAGGCGCCTACACCGTGGGAAATAATTTCGCCGTGGCGGAAATGTTAAGTCGTCGCATGGCGGCCAACCTGCGGCGTTACCTGGATCAGGACGAGATCATGGCCGTGCGCACCGGCATCCGCGAAATGCTGGCCAACGCCATCGAGCACGGCAACCTGGGAATCACCTTCGAGGAAAAGTCCGCCGCGGTGGAGGAAGGCAATCTCACGGAACTGATTCAAAGCAGGCAAGCCGATCCCCGCTATCGCGATCGCAAGGTGCTCATCAAAGTGAGCATGAATCCCCGGGACGTAGTCATCACCATCACCGACGAAGGCCGGGGCTTTGATCACGAAGCCATGCTCAATCGCGATCTCAGGGCGAAAGGCCAGTTCAACCTGCGCCACGGCCGCGGCATCCTCATGACCCGGAGCTTTTTCGACGAGCTCACCTATAATGAGGCCGGCAATGAAGTCCGACTCCGTAAGATTTTTCCGGCCTCGGACGGGGTCTGAATCCCCTTTTTCCGGACGAATCCTCTCAAAGCGGACGGATCCGTCCTCCATTCGGTGGAATACCGTCCGGTTTCGGCGATTCAAGGCCTTTCAGGGACGTTTTTCGGACTTTTAAGGCCGGCACGCCATTTGCAATATTCCATCCAATCGCAATTATTCGATTCCATGAAGGGCCGGTCGACTCCACATAAAAACACAGCCGTGAGGGGCCGAGCAACACATAGAGAAAAAAGAGAAAGGGGAAGGAGGAAAGCAAAATGAATAATCGTTTCGTGCGTCAGGCGATGATATCCAGCTCCATGAACATCCTGGACGATTTGTTCCAGTTGATTGTGCTCATGTTGAAGTATTCCATCGAGCATTCGCGCCCCATTCCCATCCCGGGCGAACTGGAGAACAGTCTGCGCACGTTGAAGAAAGTCTGCCTGTCCCTGGACGTGGCCACGGGCGTGGAGGTGATGCACTACGCGAATCAATACGTCGGCTCCCTCTACGCGCGGGACGGTCGCATCAATCCCGACGGGGTCACCGCCCTGCATCGCGCGGCGTTCCTTACCCGCAAGTTACTGGATGACCTGCAATCCAAACCGGAACGCGAAGGCATCGGGCGCGAGTTCGAGGAAGAGGCCATGACGATTATCGCCGATTTCGTTTTGATGGAGCGCGATGTAATCGAGCCGCGCAACGGTCATGCCGCCGGAATGGGAAACGGTAAGCATTGAGTTCCCTTCGAACAAGAACGGCCTATTTTAGACTTCGTATCAAGAATTCTCAATAGACTCCTGAGAAGGCCCGACGGCTCTCCCGCCGTCGGGTTATTTTTTTCGTTCCGCCAGCACCGAGCGCGCGAAGATTCGCGACTGGCCGCCGAACGCCCCCAGCAATCGCGCCAGCGCGCGGTCCAGTTCCTTGCCCTTGCCGCCCGCGGCGACCTTCTCCAGGATTTGTTTCTCCTCCGGGCTTTCGCTCAGTTCGAAGGAAGGATCGTCCACCATGCGTTTGGGCAGGGCCTTGAGAATCACCGCATCCAGGGGTTCGGCCTGGTCCGCGGCTTCGCGGGTAAGTTTTTTTCGAATGTGGCCGGGCGCGTAAGCTCCCCGCGCGGAATCGCCCTTTACGTCGGCCAGGGCCGCCATCACGGGATGCGTCGCATCGCCTCGGGTATGCAGGCGAATCAAGAGTCGCCGCTGGTAGGATTCCACGGCCAGATGGCGATTGGACACCAGTTGAATCGCATCCGTGCGCGGGCCGGTAAACCCGAGCGCGTTTAGAATATTAATCCAGAGCATGCTCGCCGTACTCCAGCCGGGCAGGACGCGCGCGTGATAAGGTTGGGTCAGGTCCTGAACATAGTGCAACGCCCAGCCCAGAAAGCGATGCCCCCAGTAGTCGTGCCCCCGACGAAAGGCGAATCGCGCCAGCTCAATCAGCTTCTCTTTGGAGGCCCGCACCGGCA
>CAZGYS010000414.1:0-6206 GCA_964530305.1 uncultured Leptospiraceae bacterium | reverse complement strand
CAGGCACCGAAACTGGAGACCAGACGCGGCGGCCTGGACGGCGCGAAGTTTTCCTCCCGCCGAAAGAAAAACCCCGCCAGCACTGGCAAGAAAATCAAGGAGACCACCATGGAGATGAGCAGGGAACTGGAAACGGTCGTCGCCAGGCCGCCGTACAGTTCGCGCGCTTCGCGGGAACTAAAAAAGATGGGAAAGAACACGGCGATGTTCGTCAAGGTGGCGGCTAGAATGGCGCCGGCGGTCTTACGCGCGGCCTTCGCCGGTAAACCTTTCGAGAAGCCGGACTTACGCAGGTCGAGAAAGATGAATTCCAGCACAACGATGGAATTGTCGATGAGCATGCCCGTGCCCAGCGCCAATCCGGAGAGACTCATGATGTGAATCCCCACCCCCATACCGTACATGATCATGAACGTAATGCCGATGGACAATGGAATGGAGATGGCCACGATGAGCGTGCCGCGCCACTTTCGCAGAAACAAATACAGAATCAAGACAGCAATCAAGCCTCCGGTAAGCGCCGAGCCCCGGACACGATCCATGGATGCGCGAATGTAGCGCGATTGATTATATGTTACGGTGGTCTTGACGCCGGGATACGCAAAGGCGTCGATCTCGGCCAGCAGGCCGTCGCAGAGTTTCAGGGTGTTCGCGTCACCGGCGCGATGCACGTAGAGGGAAACGATTTCGCGTCCGTTTTCCCGGGTAATATCCTCGCGATCACGAAAGCCGTCCCGCACCCGGGCAATGTCCTTGAGTTTGATAATCTGGCCGCCCTCCAGGCGCGCCACGACGACCTCGCGAATGCGTTCCACGGCGGAGAACTTCCCGATGACGCGCACATTAACGTAGTTTTCGCCGTCTCGGATGCGACCGGCCGGTAGACTGACGTTGGCGGCGCCCAGACTCTGCATAACCTGGCCGAGGCTCAGGCCCAGGGCGTTTACGCGCCGTCCATCCAGGTCCACGTTGATTTCGCGCATGAAGCCCCCGCCCACGCGAATCTCACTGATGCCGTCCACGCGTTCCAGGCGTTTCTTAATTTTGTTTTCGCCGATATCACGCAGTTCCTTGAGGCCGAATTTGTCCGATTCAAGTTTAATGATGAACACCGGGCGGTCCGTGGGATCGTAGCGAATAATGGTGGGTTCCTCGACTTCGCGCGGGAAACCATCCCGAATCAAATCAATGCGCGCGCGAACTTCCAGGGACTTGCGCGCCACCCGGGTACCCGATGTGAACACGACGTTAATGCGCGATTCGCCTTCCTCGGAGGATGAATATATCGATTCAATACCACCCACGCCGATGACTTGTTCTTCCAGGGGACGAGTAAGCAGATCCTCGATCTTCGTGGGCGCGATCCCCGGATAACGGGTAATCACCGTGATGGCCGGCTGGGAAGCGGGCGGCATCAAGGAAACGGGGATGAAGCCCACCGAAATCATGCCCCAGAGAAACAACCCGGCGAAGAGCATCATGGCCGTGATGGGGCGGCCGTAAAAGAAATCTATGACGCGGCCCATCAGCCTTCGCTCCGGCGAAAGACCACCACGCAAATATTCGGAATTAAAATCAAGGTCAACGCGGTGGAGACCAGCAAGCCACCGATCACGCACAGGGCCATGGGTGCCTGGGGCGACGTACCGCCGAAGGGAATCGCCATGGGCAACAGACCCAGGATGGTCGTCGTGGTGGTATTAAGTATGGGATTGATGCGACGACGCACGCCGCGCACGGTCAATTCCTGCAGACTCTCTTTCGCGCGCGAATCCATGTTCTGCTGAAAGTACTCGATGAGGACGATGGCATTGTTCACCACAAGCCCCGCCAGCATGACCAGGCCCATCACTGAAATAATATTCAAGGTGTGCCCCGTGCCCATGAGAAACAGACCCGAACCGAAACCCACCGCGGCGATTGAGAGCATGACCACGACGGGCAGTATCAAATTTTCGAATTGCGAGGCCAGCACCATGTACACCAGCACCAGCGCCAGAACACCCGCGAAAATCAACGCTCGAAAAGACTCGCGCGTCCGTCGGTCCAGGTCTCCCGTCAATACGGAGAATTCCCGTTGCTCGCGGTATTTCTCCAGCAAGGGACGAATATCCTCGAAGACCTGGCTTTGCTTTATATCCGTAAAGTTCGCCGAAACGATGCCGATGCGCTTGCCTTCCATGCGAATGATTTTTCGCGGCGAAGTACCCGGGCTGACGCGCGCGAAGGCCGACAGAGTCACGGCCTTGCCCCCCTGGGGGCGAATGGCGATTTCCCGCAGCGAAGGCAAACCCTTGCGGTCGGATTCCCGCAGGCGCACGAGCACGTCGATTTCCTCGTCTCGATTACGAAACTTCGTGGCCACTTCTCCCTTCAAGGCCGCCTTCAACGTTACCGCGGCATCCCGCACCGTAATCCCGAAGAAGGCCATCTTGTCCCGATCCAGCTCGATGCGATACTCCGGCTTTTCGTCGCGAAAGGTCGTGGAAATATCCCGCAGGTATTCCTTCTTTCCCAGGGCCTGCTTGAGTTCGCCCGAAATGCGACGAATGCCCTCCAGGTCCCGTCCGCTGACCTCGATGGTCAGCCCCGCTCCCCCGGAGCCGAACAGATCGGCCAGCATGCTGCGGGACGCGGCGAATTCCAATCGCCCGTTTGCCTTCGCGGCGATTTGCTCCATTGAAGCACGCAACTCGGCGATGACGTCCTCCGACGAAGCACCTTTTTTCAAGACCACGAAGATGCTCGCGCGATTCAATCCGAAATCGGCCCGGGGATTGATGATCAGGTCCCGCTCCTCATAGCCCACTTTGGCGAAGGTTCGTTGAACGCGCCCGTCCGCCCGGAGCTTTTCATCCAGGGCACGGGTCAGGCGGGCCGTACTTTCCAGCGTGGAACCCTCGGGCGTGGTAACGGACAAACTGAATTCGCCCTGATCGATTTCCGGCATGAGTTCCGCCGGCAGGAAACGAAAAATCAGGACCGTCAGCGCGATGATCGCCGCGGCGCCGCCGAAAAGCAACCGCCTGCGGGGAAACGTGAATCGCAACATGCCTTCGTAAAAATTACCGATTCGTTCCAGCATCCGCCCGCGAAACGCCCCGAAGCGACCCGAGGCATTCACGAAACCGTCACCGCCCGTCGCGGCGAAGAACGGAATCGTACTCAGCACCGGAATCAAGGTCAACGATACCAGCATGGACGAAACCAGCGAATAGGTAATGGTCAGACTGAGTTCGCCGAAGAGCGCGCCGGCCATGCCTTCCAGAAAGACCACGGGTAGAAAGACCACGCAGGACGTCATGGTGGATGAAATAACCGAGCCGATGACCGTGCGCGTACCGATGAACGCGCTCTTGATCAGGTCCGGCTCTCGGCGCCGAGTTTCATAGATGGATTCCAGGACCACGGTGGACGAGTCCACCATCATGCCCACTCCAACCGCCAGGCCGCCCAGGGACATGGTATTCAAGGTCAGGCCTTGAGTGAACATCAACAAGAACGTGGACATGACCGAGACGGGAATCGACGCCAGCACGATGAGCGGCATGCGAACATCGCCCAGAAAAAACAGCAGCACGAAATAGCAAATGATGATGGCCAGTAAACCCGCCACGGCCACGTCCTGGATGGAGCTTCGCACGAATACGGATCCGTCCGAGACGATGTGCAAGCGAAGGTCCTTACCGAACTTTTCATTGATGGTCTTGATGATTTCGCGGGTGCGTTCGGCCACGGCCACCGTATTCTTGCCGGCCTCTTTCTTGATGGTCAGGCCCACGCATTCCACGCCGCCGTAATAGCTCATGCTGGTTCGCTCGCGGAAGTCGTCCTTCACCGCGGCCAGATTACGCAGATAAATGGGCACGCCGGATTCGGAAGCGCCGACGACGGTATTGCCGATGAGTTTAACGGTCTTGAATTCGCCGATGGTGCGCACCAGGATTTCGCGATCGCCGCGCTTAATATTGCCGGCGGGAAAATTAAAGTTACCGGCACCGATGCGATTGACGATGTCCGAGAAATCGACGCCGTAGGCCCGCAGGCGACCCCGATCCAGATTTACCAGTACCTGTCTTTCGAATCCGCCCGAGACCGAAATGGCCGCTACTCCGTCGATGCGTTCAAAGTAGGGACGAATGTTCTTCTTTAGATAAGAACGCATCTTCTTGAGCGGCACGCCCCTGGGCTCCACCGCCAGCTGCATTAGCGGCGCGTTATTGGGATCGAAACGCAGCACGATGGATTTGCGCACGTCCTGAGGCAGACTCCCCTTTACCAGATCGACCTTTTCGCGGGTTTGAATGGACGCCTGATCCATGTCCGTGCCCCAGCGAAAACGCACGGTGATCAGCGATACCCCTTCCAGGGATTCGGAGCTCACGCGATCCACGCCCGCCACGGAGGACACCATCTCCTCAATGGGACGCGTCACCAGGGTCTCCACCTCCCCCGGCGATACGTTTTCATAGACCGTGATGATGGTCAGTGTCGGAAAGGAGATGTCGGGCAGCAGTTCCAGCTTGAGATTCTTTAAGCTGATGCCGCCGAATAGGATCAGCGCCAGGAAAATCACCAGCGTCGTGACGCGCCTCTTTAGAAAAATCTCAATCAAAACAATGAAATCGCGTTGCCGGCTTTGCTACTAGAATCGCACGCGAAAGGTATAATCGCTCTCCATGAAGTTGCCGTCCGCGTCCCGTACACCCGACGTACCGCCCTTGATGGTTACGAGGTAGGTCGTTCCCGGCGTGGCGTTATGGAGCGCTTGACTGAAAACGAACTGGTTGGTGAAGCCCCCGGGCGTGGCGTTCACGGCCGGATCGAAATAGACCGTACTCAGTTCAGTGGGACCGAAATCCCGCGCGATGGACATTTGCACGGTGGTAAGATCGATGTTCGCCGTCACGGTACCGGCCGCCAAACAACCGGCCGCCGTGGGCCCCCAGCAGAAACGAATAAAGAAACCCGGATGATCGCAAAGCGCTCCCATGGGCGTGCACGCCGGAATATTGATCGGGTTATTATCCAATCGAGCCGTGAGAACATTGTCCGTGCCCACGCCTTCCACCTGGATCAATTGGCTCGTGGGGCCGTTGATGCGCGCGAAATAAGTGTAGGATTTCGTCAGGGAATTATTCTGCAGGTCCTGCACCGAATCGGCGATTTTAATCTCGTAAACCGTGTTCAAAGTCAGACTCGCCGTAGGCTGGATCTGGAATTGCGTGTTGTTGCCGCCGGAGACGTCCGTGACTACGAAAGTCGTCGAAGGCGAAAAACTAACGGCATTGAGTACCGTATCGGGTTGCACGGCTTCCGAAAACGTAAGTATGAAGGGTTCGTTTTTTTCGAATCCGTTCTGGATGGTGAATTCATTATTTACGAAGTTTGCCACGGCGGTCGTATTGATGGACGTAAGCGTGGGAGTTGTAAAGTCATTGCCCACGGTAAAGTTAATACTGGTTGCTTGAATGGAATTGCCGGCGGCGTCCTTAATCGTGGATGCGAACGTAACCGTATACACGGTCCCGAAGGAAAGATCGCCACCCGGACGAAATTCAAACACGCGATTGTCCGCGGAAACGGTCGTGGCCGGAATATTTAGATTCATATCGGGCGACGTGCTCACGCCGCCCAGCACGGAACCCACGTCCATGGGTTCGGAGAAAGTTACGGTTAAAGTCGTGTCCGCCGCCACGCCTGAAGCGCCGTTCGCGGGTGTCGTGGTGACCACGGCCGGCGACGATGTATCCGTATTAAAGACGAAGACCGAACGAAAGTCCTCGATCAAGTTTACGCCCTTATCGTTTTCCGCTTGCGATTTAAGCAGAGTATAGGCATAGGTTCCCGAGCGATTCAGACGAACCGCCGGCTTGAAATACATGGTATCCCCCAGCCAGTTGAAGACGCCGTCCTGCGCCGCTCCGTCCAGCGTCAGGGAAAAACCGCTCTCGGTTTGAGTGCGATTCATGGTCTGGGAAAAAGTAACGATGATTTCGCCGTCGGGATTGCCGTTGATGGAAAGATTAGGCGGCCAGTTCGACAGAACCATGGGCGGCCTGGTATCGTCCGTAAGGCCCAGGTTCGGCAGAAAGTCCAGCGGACCGTCTTCGTTTTCCAGCAGCTGGCTGCACGCGGTCGCGGACCACGCCGTCAACGCCAGCGCGAAGGCCATGAATATATTTCGCCGGAGGATGTTCATATAC
>CAZGYS010000413.1:0-6234 GCA_964530305.1 uncultured Leptospiraceae bacterium | reverse complement strand
CCCCTGCACCGCGAATTCTGCTGGCACCTGGCCCGGGACTTTTTTCTGACCGCCGGGGGGCGCGTGCCCCTGTGCAAGCAGGATCCTTTCGCGGAGAAACAGGCCGCGGACTTTCGCGCGGCATCCTTGCTGGACATTCGCGCGCAAACCATGGACGCCCACATCGCCTCGGTGCGCGGGGAGCATGAGCGCATCCCCATGCCCTGTCTCCAGTGCGATGAGTGGTACACCTTCAACGGCTAGAATCTTCCCCGCGCGATTCTCTTTTTTACAATTTTAATTGTTGGCACACCGTGAGCCTTCCGGCGCCTTGTAATTCGCGTCATGGAAGATCTGCTGCTGCTGATTGTCTTCACTCCCTTCGTCGCCTCTATTTTCCTGGCGACTCTGGGTTATTTCCCCGCGTCCGGCAAGGGCTTGTGGATGGGGCGTCTGGCCGTGCTGACGCCGCTGGTCTGCGCGGCGGGCATCGTCTATTTGATGGTTCAATTTCCAGGCAAGTCCCTGGTGGTTTCGCGGGCGTGGATTCCGTCCCTGGGTCCCGCGGCCTTCCCCGGCGTTCAGCTTTCCTTTCTTATCGACGGTTTGTCTTTGTTTTACGGGCTGGTGGTTGCCGGCATGGGCGTGCTGGTTTTCATTTTCGCCTCGGCCTACCTGACTGAAAAATACGAGCATCGCAATCGCTTCTTCGCCTATTTGACGGCCTTCATGGGAGCCATGCTCGGCGCCGTCTTTTCGAACAACATTATTCTCCTGTTCACGTTCTGGGAACTGACCGGTCTCACGTCGTTTCTGTTGATCGGTTTTCTCCATGGAGACGCGGACTCCCGGCGCGGCGCGCGCATGGCGCTGGTGACCACGGCCACCGGGGGGCTGGCCCTGCTGGCCGGTCTGGTTCTACTTTCTCAAATCGGCGGGAGCCTGGAGCTTTCGCGCTTGCTTGAGACGGGTCGGGAAGCCGGCGCGAAGAGCCCGGGACTTTTCACCGCGGCTTTGATTTTGATCATGGCCGGCGCCTTCGCCAAGTCGGCGCAGTTTCCCTTTCATTTCTGGCTGCCCAATGCCATGACCGCGCCCACGCCCGTGAGCGCCTACTTGCATTCGGCCACCATGGTTAAGCTGGGCGTCTTTCTTACGGCGCGGATGTTTCCCGTGTTCGCGGCAACGGATCTCTGGTCTCCGTTTCTTATCACTATCGGTTTTACCACCATGTTGCTGGGCGGGGTTTTCGCCCTGCTTTCCCACAAACTCAAGGCCATCCTGGCGCACAGTACCGTGGCTCAACTGGGTTATCTCATCGGTCTGTATGGTCTCAGTCTGGGGGATAATCCCCTGGTGCGTTTCGACTTCGTGCACGTCCTCAATCACGTCTTCTATAAAGGCTGTTTGTTCATGGTCGTGGGCATCGTGGATCACGCGACGGGCATCAAGGACATTCGCCAACTGGGCGGTCTCATGAAGCGCATGCCCATGACCGCTTTCGCCTGTGCTCTTGCGGCGGCCGCCATGGCGGGCGTGCCGCCCACCGTGGGTTTTCTCAGCAAGGAGATGCTGCTCACGGACACCCTCAAGTACGCGAGCTCGGGCGGCCTGCTGGGATACGCCCCGCTCATCGCGCTGGTACTTGTCTCCATCCTGAAGGTTGCGTTCTCATTGCGATTGGTGCTGGAAATCTTCGGCGGCAAACCGGCGCCCGAACTCACGGCCAAAATCGAAAGTGGCGCCGTGCATACGCCCGGCCTTGTTATTCAATTGCCGGCCTTTCTGCTGGCGTTGGCCGCGCTGTTCTCCGGTATCTTTTCGAAACCCACCGGTACGTTTCAAGATCACCTGGCCGTCGCGGGGCTGACCGCCGCCGCCGGCCCCCTGAAGCTGTGGCACGGTTTCAATCTGGAACTGGGTCTGAGCCTGAGCGCCATTCTTGCCGGCACCTTGCTGTACGTCTTCGCGCGACGCGTTCAATGGCGCTTCGCGAATATTCCCAATTTCGTTCGTTTCGATCTTCTTGCGGACATCGTACTCAACGGTCTGCCGCGTTTCGCGGGGGACGTTACCGCGCGTCTGCGCTCGGACGAACCCCGCCAGTTTCTGCCCATCATCGCCGCCTTCACTGTCGCCCTGGGCGGCGGCATGCTTTTCTATCTTTTCGGTCTGCCTGACCCCGGCGGTCCCATGCTGGAGCGATTCTGGTCGGGCCTGGCCGGCGTGTTCGCGCGCGAGTCCTTGCTGGGTACTTTCATCGCCGTGTTGATTGCCGTGTTTGTTCTGACGGTAACTTTCAGCCATCGCTGGATCATTCAATTGATCGCTCTCGCGGCCGCGGGCTTTCTGGTGACCTTCTATTTCGTTCTGTATCGCGCGCCGGATCTGGCTCTCACGCAACTGCTGGTGGAAGCGGTGACCTTGATTCTGACCCTGCTTTTGCTGGCGCGATTTCCGAAGTCGGCGCAACGCTTTCGGCCTTCGCGTGGGCGAGAGCGGCTGGCCAAAATGCCGCGCGTGGCCATCGCGCTGGCTTTCGGCGTCATGACCGCCTGCGTGGCCTGGTTGGGCGCCAACTATCGCGCGTCCACTCCCGCCTGGCCCGCCGAGGGCGCAACGGCGGCGGGCGCTTACTATATCAAGAATACGGTGAGCCTGGCCGCCGGAACCAATGCCGTGAATACCATTCTCGTGGACTTTCGCGGTTTTGATACCTTGCTGGAAGTCGGTGTCTTCATTATTGCCGCGCTGGGTTGTCTGGGACTCATCATGCGCTACCAGCGCAAGAAAGGCGTCGTCGTCCCGCCGCGACCGAAAGAGTATAATATTCACGCCCGACCGGACGAGCGTCTGAATTCGTACATCTATCGAACCATCGTGCCGTTCCTGTTTTTCCCGCTGGTGATTTTCAGTATCTATCTCTTGCTGCGCGGTCATAATTATCCGGGCGGCGGTTTCATCGGCGGCCTGATGACCGCGGTGTGTCTCGTGCTTTTGAGTTTTTCCATGGGCCTGGAAAGGTTTCACCGCGTGATCCCGGTGGACCCCATGCGCCTCTCGGCCATCGGTTTGCTCATTGCCGCCGTAGCGGGTTTGCCCGGCGCGATTTTCGGCCGCGCTTTTTTAATGCAGTACAACTTCAAATTCAAGGACGTCCCCTTGCTGGGAGAGCTCTATCTGGGCACGCCCTTGCTCTTCGACATCGGAGTATACATGCTGGTGGTGGGGGTCTCCATCAAGGTGCTGTTCGTATTGTCCAAGTCGACGTCGGGCCTGTCGGCCCTGGTGAACGAAGAAGAACGCAACTATGCCGCGCCGGGGGAAGAGCCGGTGGAATAGCCTTGCGCGACTGGCCGCGACTGGAATACCACATATGCAAATAACGACGATTATACTCATCGGGATTTTCGCCGCCTGCGCCATGTACTTGATCATGGAGAGCGGTTTCGCGCGTGTTCTCTTCGGCCTGATTCTTTTATCCAACGCGGCCAACCTGTTCATCCTGACCATGTCGGGGCCTCCGGCCGGACGCCGATCGCCCATCGTGCTGGACGCGAACGCATCCTACGTGGACCCGTTGCCGCAGGCCTTGATCCTGACGGCCATCGTGATCGGCTTCGGCGTTATAACGTACATGATCTTTTTGCTGTATCGCGTCTTCCTGGATATCAGCGTGACGAACCTCAAGGATCTCTTTGAGAAATCGAAGCGCAAGGGAGGCGAAGGTCAGTAATGGCGAACCTGGTCGTACTTCCCGTTCTGTTGCCCTTCGTCACGGCGGGCATACTGTTGTTGCTTGGGAAAGCTTCCCAGACGCGTCGGGTCATCGCCTTCGTCTCGGCGTTGCTGCAACTGGCGCTGGCCGTTTACTTCGTGCAGTTTACCCTGGTGGCTCCCGGTCTGGGAGACCCCGCTTCGCGCACCGGCGGTTACATGAGCCTGGTCGTGGGCGGTTGGACCGCGCGCTTCGGAATCGCCCTTGTGGTGGACGGTCTGTCCGCCATCATGCTGGTGCTCTCCGCGGTGATCGTCCTGATTACCATGATCTTCGCGTTCATTACGTCCCGGGCGGATCGCGAACACCCCTTGCGCCTGCCGCTGGTGCAATTCCTGGCCACGGGTATTCACCTGGCGTTTATTACGGGGGACCTGTTTAATCTCTTCGTGGCCTTCGAGGTGATGTTGCTTGCGTCCTACGCGCTCTTGACCGCGGAAGCCGACGACCACGACATTACTCAGGCCGTGCCCTATGTGCTCTTGAATCTCTTCGGCAGTACGGTCTTCTTGATTGCGGCCGGTTATTGTTATTCGCTCTTCGGAACGCTGAACTTCGCCGCCATCGCCGAGCGCTGGACCGCGGTGGCGCCTTCGCCGGAGATGACCCTGCTGGCGGTGCTCTTGATGATCGTCTTCGGCATCAAGTCCGGTTTGTTTCCCCTGTATTACTGGCTGCCGTCCACGTATCCCGTGCTGCCGTCCGCGGTGGGCGCGCTCTACGCGGGCATGCTGACCAAGGTGGGCGTCTATGCTTACTTGCGGCTGTTCGGAACCATCGTGCCGGCCGGTCACACGGAACTCTACACGATTTTGGCGTATCTGGCGGGGGGCACCATGCTCTTCGGCGTTCTGGGCGCCGTTTCGCGTAACGGCATGCGGGGCATTCTATCTTTTCATATTATTTCCCAGATTGGCTTCATGCTGCTGGCCATCGGCATATTCACGCCCCTGGCCATCACCGCGGCCATCTTCTACATCGTGCATCACATCATTGTTAAATCGACGCTCTTTCTGTCGGCCGGCATCGTCTCCACCATCAATCGCACGGACACGCTGGCGAAAATGGGCGGACTCTGGAAGCGAGCGCCCTGGGTGGGCATCGTCTTTTTGCTGCAGGCGCTTTCGCTGGCGGGCATTCCGCCCTTGAGCGGTTTCTGGGGTAAGTACCTGATCATCGTGGAAGGTTTCGCCACTGAACACTATTTCCTGGTGGGAGTTTCCATCGTAGCCAGCGTGCTGACGCTCTACAGTATGCTTAAGATCTGGCTGGCCGCGTTCTGGAATGAAAATCCGGACGCGCAAATGCGGCTCGAAGACGGGCGCTGGAAAACCATGACCATGGCCGCGGGGGTACTCGTGGTTTGTTCCTTGTGCATCGGGTTCGGGGCGGAGTTCTTTTTTCAAATCGCCTCGGCCGCGTCCTCGGACCTGCTGAATCGCGCGGGTTACGTGCAGGCGGTCTCGAGTGCTTTTCAATCCATGGGGCCGGAAATCGCCCTGCCGGGGAGTGTAGTTCAGTGAGAGCCTTCGCCATGAATCTCCTGCTCGGCCTGTGCTGGCTTTTTCTCAGCGCGGGCACGACGCTCGTGGATTTCTTCGTGGGTTTCCTGCTGGGCTTCCTGTTGATGGCGGCCTTCCAGGAGATTCCCTACTGTCGCGATTACGTGCGCCGCACGCTGGCGCTTTTGAAATTCGCCTGGGTGTTCACGAGTGAATACTTGAAGGCCAATGTGCACATGGCCTGGATGGTACTGACCCGGCCCGCGAAAAAGATCCAGGGCGGCATGATTCGCTATTCCGTCGAGGGCATGGAGCCGCTGGAGATCTTGATCCTTTCGCACATCATCAGTTTGACGCCCGGCTCGACGACGGTGGAGGTTTCCCAGGACTTTCGCTTTCTATTGCTGCACTTATTCGATGCGTCCAATCCCGACGAAACCCGGGAACAGATTGATCGTCGCTTTCGCGACGGGTTGCTGGCCTTCACGCGCTCCACCGAAAATCCGGAGGATCATCAATGAACGATCTACTTCTGGAAATCTGTTTCGGCCTGCTGGCGATTTCCATCCTGCTGGTGCTCTATCGTTTGGTGCGCGGTCCCCATACTCAGGACCGAATCCTGGCCTTTGAGGCCATCGCCATTTGCGTCGTGGGCATGGTGGCGCTGCTTTCACTGAAATGGCGCAGCGCCTTCTTTATTGAAATCATTCTGATCACGGCGGCCCTGGGTTTCTTCGGCACCATGGCCTTCGTTTTTTATCTGAGTCGAGACACCGTGGGAGACGGCGGCGCTCCGGAGGAAGACCCGGGGCCGGAGGGAGACGACTGACATGCAGCCTTACCTGGAACTCATTTCCGCCTGGCTGGCGGGCGGGGCCGTATTTCTGGGCTGCCTGGTCATGTTGATCTCCTGCATCGGCATGGTCCGCCTGCCGGACTTTTATACTCGTTCCCACGCCATCGGGAAGGGTATGA
>CAZGYS010000412.1:2958-6239 GCA_964530305.1 uncultured Leptospiraceae bacterium | reverse complement strand
TCTACAATGGTAAGTCGGGTTTCACCCAGGTTTACACGGACCTGAACAAATACGGCATTGCCTATCTCTTCGTTTCCTTCTTTCTGCTGATGGCGATTCACGAGACCTATTTCTACTGGATGCATCGCGCCGTGCACACGAGGAAACTATTCAAGCACGTGCATCGCGTGCACCACATGTCCAACAACCCGTCGCCCCTGGCCGCGTATTCCTTTCATCCGCTGGAGGCGATTCTCGAGGGCATCTGGCTGCCGTTGACTCTCTTCGTTCTCCCCATCCATCCGCTGGTAATCTTTACCTACGCCAACTATGCCATGTTCATGAACATCTGGTGGCACCTGGGTTATGAATTCCTGCCCAAGGGCTTTACCCGGGGCAAGCTTACCGGTTTGCTCAGCACGTCGACGCACCACAACATGCATCACTCCCACGTGAACTGTAACTACAGCCTCTACTGGAATATCTGGGACCGCGTCATGGGCACGAATCATCCGGACTACCATGACTACTTCGACGCCGTGGCGGAACGACGCGCCGCGGCCAAAAAAGCAGCCCGGCTGGAAGCGGAACAAGGCCTGGCCGGTTCGCCTACCTGAATTAAGCGCCGGACTTAAATTCATTCCATATTCTCTTCGCCTTCCGTCCCGCTCGGGGCGGAGGGCGATTCTCTTTTGCTTTGACAGCCTCGCCGCCCCGGCTTCTTCTGGACCCGTCGTGGGCACGCTGAACAAGAACCGTTTCGCGCGGGCGGTTTTCGCTCTGCCGGCAATGGCTCTCGCGGCATTCGCCTTTTGCGCTCATTGCACGCCCTCCCTCTCGCCGCCTGAGTTCGACGCGGTTTATCAAAATCAATTTATCTCGCAACCGGACATGCGTCCCGGTTCCGCCGTGGCGGTCGCCTGGCTGGGAACCTCGGGCGTAATGATTACGGACTACCGCACCACGCTGTTCATCGATCCCTTCATTACGCGCGTAAGCATGTCCAATGTAATCGCCGGACGGCCGGTCACCTCCGACGCGGCGGCAGCGCGCGCCTGGTTGAAACGACTGCGCCCCCGCAACACCCGAGCGGTCTTCGTCACCCATTCCCACTACGATCATTCCATCGACGCGCCCACCTTCGCGCGCCGGACCAACGCCGAGCTGGTGGGATCGCGCTCCACCGAGATGATTGCCCGGGGGCGAAAATTCCCCCTGAGTAAATACCGTCGCGTGAGCGGCGGCGAAACCCTGCGCTACGGAGACTTCACGGTAAAAATTCTGCTGACCAATCACGGGGGTAAGCGCCCGTTCTTGCCGGGGAAAATCACGCAACCCCTGCCCGCCAATGCTCCGGTGCGGAAATACCTCATGGGCCTGAACTTCAGCCTGCACATCAAGCATCCCCTGGGCACAATCGTCCATCACGGCAGCGCCGGTTACATCAAGGACATGTTTCGCAATCTGAAGGCGGACGTGGTTTTGCTGGGCATCGCCACGCGCCCGCCCACCGAACTTTATCTGCGCCAGGTAGTGGACAACCTCGGCGCGCGCCGCGTAGTGCCGATTCACTTCGATGATTTCTTTAATCCCTTGAATGAGCGCATGCGCTATCTCAAGAGCGCGGACCTGATTGAATTTTCGCGCACGGCCAGGACTCGCTCACGCCCGGTAAAAGTCGAAACGCTACCCCTGGGCGCCACGCAACTTATTTTCGCGCGCAAATAACTCTTACGGACCGACCTCATAAGATGCCGACCCTGATGAAAAGAACCATGCGAAACCTGGTAGCCGGGTTGAACGGATTGCGACGACGCATTCAGGGCCCGCGCAAACCCACGTCCTTCACGCGCATCCCGCTTCCCGTCAAGGGCCGCCTGTTCGTCAGCGCCATGCCCTACGGACCCTACGACACTCGCAACGGGATCCTCAAGAGCTATCTCAGGCATCGTATTCCGCTGGTGCTCATGCTGGTAACGGACGGAGAACTGGAGAAGAAAGCTCGGCGCGATATTCGCGGGCTCTACGAGAAAAACGGCATTGCCGTGCATCGCCTGCCCATCGCGGATTTGACGGCGCCGCGCCTGGACGAACTGGACCGGGCGTTACCCGCGCTGGTCGAGCACTTGCAAAGGGGAAAGCTGGCCGTTCACTGCAATGCGGGCGTCGGTCGGACGGGAGTCATCGCCGCGTGCCTTACCACCGCCATCATGGGCTGTTCGGGCGCGGAGGCAATCGCACATATCCGCGAACACATGATGACGGATCTCACGGATGAGCAGCAGCGCATCATCCTCAAGTGGGCCTCCGAGCGTCAGGCCTGATCCAGAACGCCGGCTTGCGCTTCCACGCGGCTCATCTTGCGCGAAAGCTCGCCCGCTTTTTCGGTAAGCGACGTGACGGCGGCTTCCATTTCGTGCAACGCCGCGGCGATGTTGGACGTGCCGTCTTTCTGCTCGACGGCGGTGCGTTCGATATCGCTTGAATAGGTTCGCAACTCTCCCAGGGAGAGAACGAATTTCTGGTTGATGTCTCTTTGTTCGCGCACCAGGCGATTGAGCTCCTGGAAGGACCCGGCGATTTCCGTGAACTCCGTCTGCTGCTGGCGCACCATGGCGATGGCCTTGTCCGTCACCTGGTTGCCCGACTCAATCAACTCCGCGCTCTCGTTGATGATCTGCGAAATCGTGCGAGCATTGCCCGAACTATTGTCGGCCAGTTTCGAAACTTCGTCCGCCACGACCGCGAAACCCCGTCCGGCCTCTCCCGCCCGGGCCGCCTCAATGGAAGCATTCAAGGCCAGCAGGTTGGTCTTGTCCGCGATTTCGGTCATGATCTGGTTCACGTCGTTGACGCGTTCGAAGGAACCCTGAATCTCCTGAAAGGAACTACGGGCCTGGGTTACGATATCGGTGACCTGCATGCTGTTGGCTTGCGCGGCGGCCATGCGCCCCTGGAGGGTATTGCTGGAATTGCCGACGCTGTCCAGCGAGGTCTCCAGTTGGGAGCTTTCGCCGCTCATGCCGTCCAGACGCTTGTATTGCCGCCGCACGGTTTCCAGGGAACTCTCGGCGGACGCGCTGAGCTCTTCCATGGCGGCGCTCAACTGCTCCACCGTAGCCGCCTGGTCTTGAAAGTTATTGGCGAAGGCAACGGACAATTGCTCCACTTCCCCCACCAGCGCGCGCAGTTCGGACGCGGACTTGTGCATGGAGTCCTTCTGGGTCTGCACCTGCGCCATGGCGGCTTTCGTCTCCGCCAGATTTCGCAGAGCCGTCTGCCTATCGGCGACAATCTTAATC
>CAZGYS010000412.1:0-2944 GCA_964530305.1 uncultured Leptospiraceae bacterium | reverse complement strand
GCGCGTTATGAAAGCGCCGCCGATAATAAAGAGCGCGCGCAGCGGCTGGCTGGTGACGGCAATGTGATCCGCCAGGATCGTCTGCGAGGCATCGGATACGAATTTAAGGCCGGAAAAAGAAGCCAGCACCGACACGATCCCCACGCTGATGGACAGGAGTACGCCGATCACAAGAACGAAACGTGTCGAAGCCAGGAAGGCCGAGGAGATAATGTAAAAAAAGGCAATGGAATGCAAGGCCGGGTTCAGTAGAATCAACTTGGCGCGCGCCGGGTCGTCCACCGATGCGGCGCCCATGGCCACGGTCAGTACACACACGTCCAGGATCAGCAGTAAGCGCGAAAACCATCCCGGCACCGGGCCTCGCCGAGACCAGATCCAGAATATCAGCGCATAGAGAAACATCAGGAGGGTTCCGATCCCGTACGCGGCCGTGGCGGCATACGTATTTACCTTTATGCTGAGCACGACACTGACGGCGTACAGAACAACCAGACCGAAGCGAATCTGATTTATCACGATCGGCCCGGACATACTCTGCGATCCTTTCTCTTCACTCATGCGTGCTTCCTGCTCTCAATGTACTTCACTTTAATTTACGTTCAAACGTACTTCGCGAACTCACCCTTTTGCCGTTTGAGATGGCTGGGCCACAGAATAACGAATTCCTTTTTCGTCTGACCCCGGCGCCGACGCAGGGTCTTGGATAGATCATAATACAATTGAAATTCGTCGTCTTTTAAATCCGTCCAACGATCCCAGAACTCGAAGTGTTTGTCCACCACCGCCTGGCGGACCAGGTGCTTCTTTTCCGTGAGGGGACATCGCCCCAGGAAAACCGAATTAAAGACCAGCCCGACCAGCTCCCCCCGTTTATCGATATAGGGTTCCAGGGGAAACGTGCGGCAGGAGATGGAGCGATTTTCGCGTTCGCAGTGCTGCACGCCCTTGCATTCGCAAAAGATTTGATCCGACGCCAGGTCCTCCAGCAGGGCTTCATCGCCCTTTCGACGCGGCTTCCAGGGAGACCAGATATCCGTGCGCGATTTCAGAAATTTGTACTCTTCCTTGTACATCAAGGGCACGGCATTGTGAACATCGCAACAAAAGGGTACGCCGCCGTTTGCCGGCGCGCAGAGGGAGCCGCAATCGCGCTTCGTAATGGGGTCGTCCAGCAGAGAGTAGAGTTCGCGAAATACACCCGGAGTGATCTTTTGATTCAATGTCATGGATATAAAATATTGGAGCGCAATCGCCTGCCGTTCAGGTTCGCGGCGCCCGGGGCTCCGCCATGGGACCGCAGAGGGCTCCCGGTTTATCACAACAGGACTTATCCTTTACGCCGCGACAACCAAGCACGGCCAGACCGGCGCCCAGAATAGGTGCCGTCATGTAAATCCACAGGGAAGTCGTTTGTCCGGAAATCAAGGCCGGACCCAGGGAACGGGCGGGATTCATGGACGCGCCCGTGATGGGACCCGCGAACAACGCACACAGGGTCACCACCGCTCCGATGGCGACACCCGCCAGAGCTCCCTGCTCCTTCGAACCCGTGGAAACATTGATGATCACGAACATTAAGAAGAATGAAATTAAGACTTCCAGAAGAAATGCCGCTCCGGGAGAGACCACCGGCAAAGTCGCTCCAAGTCCCCGGACATCCGGGAAAATGATTCGCAAAGCCAGGCTCCCGGCCAGGGCCGCCAGCACCTGGCTGACGATGTAGGGAGCCACCTGGCGACCGGGCAATCGCCCCGCGATCCAGAAACCCAGGGTTACGGCCGGATTGAAATGAGCACCGGAGATTTCCCCCACGGCATAGATCATACCCAGCACCACCAACCCGAAAACGACGGCCACGCCGGGATGGGTAATGATGCCGCCCTTTAGATCATTAATGATGATGGCGCCGGTGCCGCAAAAAACCAGTGCAAAGGTTCCGATGAATTCCGACAGATAATTCTTCATAAAAACCCCTCTGAACGGGCGGGGCTATATGGCGACGGCCATTCCGAGGGCCTGTCAAGCAGCTTTCCGCGGGCAAAAAGTGCTTCTCATATCATGATTCGAGGCGACAATCGGATGATTCAGTGATAGGTTAAGTTAAAGGATCACATATGTTAGCGGGGTTACGGCATATTATGATTACAATAATGAAATCCAGGCAAAACTCTCGGCGGGGCCTCCGACGGTTCATCTCCTCCCTTTCGGGACTGTGCTTTCTAGTGGTTGGTTTGTGGGCCGGAGGCGGATGCACGGACGCCTCCGACGACGAGAATGACCGCTTACTCAGTTTTTTATTTTTCTCTTTGAGCTCGCTGTCCGTGCAATGCCAGCTCGTCGGCAACGCGCGCGCCGAGGGTTGCGGCCTGCTGGATCTGACCCAGACTACTTCCGTTTTCGCGGGCGACCAGGGCACGTCGGGCTTGACCAACGGCACGGGCACGGCGGCGCGCTTCGACAATCCCACGGGCATCACCTCGGACGGCACGTTCCTGTTCGTCGCCGATCAAATGAATCATGTGATTCGCAAAATCTCCATCGCCACCGGGGAAGTTACGACCCTTGCCGGCAGCGGCACCGCGGGCAATGCCGACGGAGTCGGAACCGCGGCCACCTTCAATATGCCCTTCGGGATCACCCGGGTCGGCACGTTTCTTTACGTGGGCGATATCGGCAGCGACATCATTCGCCGGGTGAGCATCGAGACGGGAGAGACCACCACCATCGCCGGCAGCGCCAATAACCCCGGCCTGGTAAACGGTACGGGCACGGCGGCTCAATTTAATAATCCCATGGGACTCACCTCGGACATCACGAATCTGTACGTGAGCGAAGGCGGAAACTATACGATTCGTAAAATTAATTTATCGACTTTCGAAGTTACCACGGTGGCCGGAAGCGGCGTTCAGACCAGCGTGAACGGTACGGGCACCGGGGCGTC
>CAZGYS010000411.1:0-6242 GCA_964530305.1 uncultured Leptospiraceae bacterium | reverse complement strand
GTCTATGTTCTCCATGACGTACTTTCACCCGAGGAATGTCGTCGCGCCATCGAAATCGCGGAGCAAACCGGCTTTCAGCAGGCGGGTCTGGCGATTGGTCGCCATGAGTATCGCGCGGACTCGAAGGCGCGCCAAAACCGGAGCGTGGTCTTTGAGGATCCCACGCTGGCGGATCGATTGTGGCCCCGCGTCGAATCGCTGGTGGACGCGAAATACGACAATCGCCATGCGTTCGGGCTGAACTGGGTCTTTCGCGCCTACCGATACGAAGCAGGCGATTTTTTCGCGCCCCATGTGGACGAACGCATGGAAATTCCCGGCGACGATTTATTGACCCTGTTTTCGTTCATGATCTACTTGAACGATGATTTCGCGGGAGGAGAAACGACCTTCTTTCGACGTCGCAAGCCGGGCTCCGCCAACAAGGGCTTTCGCGCGCAAATAGCTCGAGCAGTTCGCCCGCGCCGGGGAGCGGCGGTGGTTTTCGATCACCTGCTGTTTCACGAAGGCTCGGTGGTGCGCTCCGGCGTCAAATACGCCTTGCGCAGCGATTTGATTTATCGCAAAGCGTAATCCTTGCGGGCGACTATCTCACCGGTTACCTTCGACCGCGGCCGTCGCCACGACCGCCCGAGGAACGACTTGCCGCGGGACGAGCTCCGGACGAACGACCGGAGCCATTGTTCGCGGTACGATTCCCTGATCGATTTCGATCGGAACTTCGAGCCGGCCGACGCGAACGATTGGAGCGTTCATTGCGCGAAGCGGAGGATTGATTTTCGGAAACATCCTCGGGACCCGGTTCAAACCCCTGCATGACCTCGGCGGGGATACTGGTCTTGAGAAGTTTTTCAATGCCCCGAAGCAGATCCCTTTCATCGGCGGACACCAGTGAAACGGCGTATCCCTCGGCGCCGGCACGACCCGTCCGACCGATGCGATGCACATAGTCCTCGGGCACGTTGGGAAGCTCAAAGTTCACGACCCGGGGCAGTTGTTCGATGTCTAAGCCGCGCGCGGCGATGTCCGTGGCGACGAGCGCGCGCACCTTGCCTTCCTTGAAACCGGACAGGGCGCGGGTCCGGGCGCCCTGACTCTTGTTGCCGTGGATGGCCGCGGACTGAATGCCGTTGCGTTCCAGTTTTTCGGCCAGGCGATTCGCGCCGTGTTTCGTGCGCGTGAAGACCAGCACCTGCTTCCAATCGCCGTCGAGAATGAGACGACACAGAAGCGCGGGTTTGGATTTCTTATCCACCGTATAGATGCTCTGACGCACCGTTTCCGCGGCGGTTTTTTTGGGCGTAACGTCGATGCGCACGGGATCACGCAAGAGCCCGTTCGTCAACTTGCGAATCTCGGGCGAAAAGGTAGCCGAGAACAACAGGTTCTGGCGATTGGCCGGCAAGAGCTTCAAGACGCGACGAATGTCGTGAATGAAACCCATGTCCAGCATGCGGTCCGCTTCGTCCAGGACCAGCATTTGCAAATCGCGAAAGTCGACCTTGCCCTGGCCGTGCAAGTCCAGCAGACGACCGGGCGTAGCCACGAGAATGTCCACCCCTCGCGCCAGGGTATTGATTTGCGGATTAATATTTACGCCGCCGAAGACCACGGCCGAGCGGAGTTTCAAGAAACGTCCGTAAGCATGAATGTTGTCTCCGATTTGCGCCGCGAGTTCTCGCGTGGGAGTGAGAATCAACGCGCGCAGGACGGGGCGACGACCCCGGGGTTCGTCATGGAGTAATTGTAGAATGGGCAGGGTAAAGCCGGCGGTTTTACCGGTTCCCGTCTGCGCGGCGGCCAGCACGTCGCGGCCGTTGAGCACGGCGGGTATGGCCTGCTTTTGAATGGGAGTCGGTCGAGTGTATCCTTCCTTCGCGACGGCGCGGAGGATCTGGTCGGATAGACCGAGGTCTGAAAAAGGCATATAGGTCATGCTCCGACGGGGGTTTTTCGCGACGACCCTTTAATTTGCGATAGTTCGAGAAATCATTCAAATGTTTTCGCCGTCAAGCCGCGCGTAAAAACGAGCCGTGAAGTAAATCGCCGCGGCGCTCAGCAAGTGCCAGGTCGCATGGCCCTGCAATACATGGTCGTGGGGATTGCACCAGACGCGTCGCAGGTCCAGCAGTGAACATACGGCCGCCGCGGCCATAAGCAGCAGGGCCAAAAGGTAATCGCCGTAGCGCAAGGACTCCCCCGCGAGACGAGCACGACGAAACAGCACCAGCTCGGAGACGATGAGCAGAAGCACATTGCCCCCCACGATGCTCTGAATGGGAACGTCCGTGAAGTTAAGACCAAAAAGAAAAGCCAGGTTCACGAGCAGGGTTCCCGCCCAGAATACCAGCCGGTGTCTCGACTTCATGATTCCGAGACGTTCGGCATTCCAGGTGAGTAAATACCCGGTATAAAAGAACATCCCCAGAAAATCCAACCACTGGGTCAGGGCATTATTGGAAGCGTGGTAGATAAACGAAAACAGACCCATCCACAGGACGGCGTGAGCAAACGGCTTCAGGCGATGGTTCCTATTTCGCGCGCGAAAAATCAACCAGGCCGCCAGGATGTACGCCAGATTGCTCCAGGTGTTCGCCGGCTCCTCGATGAGCGAAGACAGACGCGCTTCACACCAGTGCACGTTCGGATGCCCCAGAACCTCCCGGGCCCGATGCCATAAATCGGCGAAGAGCAGCATATTGTTCAAGATAGCATGCCCCGCCGCCGTCGAAAACTCGAAAAAAGTCCGTGACTTCGCGGCAAAAATACTTTAATATGAAAGTAATTCATGATTGCCGCCGCGCCCAGAATCGAACTATTGCCTGATCGGCCCGAGATTTGCTATGTCGTGCCCGGCTTTTTTTCGCCCCGGCTGTGCCGTAACTTCATGAGTTCGCGCATCAAGGCCGGTTTTCGCGGCGCCCACACGCACTATCCGACTTATTATCGCACCAATGAGCGACAGGTCGTGGACGACCATCGCCTGGCGGCGGACCTGTTTCGGAGGTTCCGTGAACATGCGCCGGAGACCATCGGCAACGATTCCTCGCCCGGGGGCGCGGACACGGAAGAGCAAGGCGAAACCTGGCGCCTGCATTCCCTGAACGAACGCCTGCGCCTGTGCCGCTATCTTCCGGGCCAGTTTTTCGGTCGCCATCTGGACGGCGTCCACCATCGCACGCGGGAACTGCAATCGCGCTTGACCTTCATGATCTACTTGAACGACGCCTCCGAGTTTCGCGGCGGGCGCACGCTCTTCTACGAGTCTCGCAACGCCGCCCGGGTACTGGCGGAGTACCATCCGCGCGCCGGAGACTTGATCATTTTCGACCATAAACTCTGGCACGAAGGCGAGCGCGTCGACGCCGGGGAAAAATATATTCTACGCAGCGATATCCTGTACGAACGCATCGCTTCCCCTGATGGTTCCCCGCGCGGATCCGCCGTTCATGTCGACAACAGGCCCTTTACACCCGGCCACCTGGGTTATATTTGGAAGCTGTTGCGCCTGGCCAACGGCGATTTTCTCAGCGGAGGACGGGACCGCGAAATCAAAATCTGGGCTCCGGACGGCCGTTCGCGGGGCGGCCTGCGCGAACATTCCCACTCGGTTCTGGCGTTGGAAGAGCTGGACGAAGACGACTTCGCCTCCGGCTCCCGGGACGGCAAGGTAATCATTTGGAAGCGCAACACCGCGGGCGACTATCGCGCGGCGCGCACTATCAATCGGCACCGGGGGACGGTGACGGCGTTGCGCCGCTTGTTTCCTGACCACCGCGGCACGAGTCGTTTCGCGTCCGGCGGTTCGGATGCGTCGATCTTCGTTCATAATTTCGCGGGCGATTTGCTCACGGAGTTGAAAGGCCATGAAGACTGGGTCTGGGATATGCTCCCGCTCTCCCCCCATCGCCTGCTGTCCGTTTCCCAGGACGGGAAACTGGGTCTCTGGGATTTAGAGCGAGGCCGACCAGCGAAATTTTTCGGCCAGGCGGACGCGCCCTTGAACGCCCTGGCCATGACGTCCGTGAAGGACGCCAATGACATGAGCCGCATCCTCTATACGGGCGACGGCCGGGGCCGCATCCATATCTGGAATTGCCCGGATTCCGCGGGCGCGGAAATTTTCCATGGCGATACGTTCGCGGCCCACGACGGCGTCATTCGCGCGCTCACGCCCCTGGGCTCATGGGGCCTTGCTTCCGGCGGAGAGGACAATCGCGTTCGCGTATGGACGCGCCAGGGGCGCTTGCTCGAGGAATTCAGTCAACCCGACTTCACCCAGTCCCTGGTGTATCATGAGGGCGTTCTATACAGCGCGGGCTACGACGGTGAAATCCGTACGCGCAGGCTCAACTTGCCGCCGATTCCCGAATGTCCTTAACTTCCAGTACGCGCTTTTCGCCGCCGTCCCGCGCTACGCGAATCATGGCGAGAGCCAGATCCCGCATGGTGCCGACGCTGCTCGGCGCGACGGCTTTCCAGAAGGGGATGCTCCAACCCAGCACCTTGTAAATCGTATACATGTTCTTTTGACCGGGATAGGGTTCAATCATTCCCGGGCGAAACATATAGGCGGCCTTGAAAGGCAGCTTGAACAGATCGTTTTCGGTCTTTCCTTTCACGCGGGCCCACATGGACGAACCCTGTTCGGTTCCGTCCGTGCCTCGTCCGGTTACGTAACAAAAGGTCATATCGGGATTCAGACGGGCCAGGGTTCCGGCCGCCCCCAGGGTCAGGTCGTACGTAAGCTTCGTATACTCCGTCTCGGACTTGCCCATGGACGAAACCCCCAGGCAAAAGTAGCAGGCATTGTATCCCTTGAGCTCGGAGGCGATTGGTTCCAGGTCGCCCATGTCCTTGTGAACGATTTCCTTGAGCTTCGCGTGCTCCACGCCGCAGGGACGACGCCCGACGACGAGGACCTCGGCCACATCGTCATTGTTCAAGCATTCCAGCAGTACGCCTTCGCCCACCATGCCCGTGGCACCCGTGATGATTGCTTTAATCTTCATGTTAATTTCCTAATTGGGTTCAGTATTGCGTTCATTTAGCCGAGAGCGCCCGCCACATGAATTCAAAGGATGAATTAATAAAGTCGGGCCGCTCCTTCTTTTTCAAGGTGCCCGCGTGGCGAATCGTCGCTTCGAACAGGGCCGAGAAAAATTCCATCAGGTAGCCGGGATCGATCTCGTAGATATCGCCCCTTTCGCGCGCGGCTTCCAGGGCCTGGTGAAAGAACATCCACTCCCCGGCCAATTCCTTTTCCAGTTCCTCGTCCCGGGTGCGGGGCGTGCCTTTCATCTGCGCCATGAGCGCGTAATGATTCGGATTGGCCAGACTCCATTCGATGCAGGCCCGCCATACATGCGAAAGCACGGTGCGAAAATCCGCGTCGGGTTCTAGGCCGGCCCGGGCGGCCGCGGCCATGGCAATCTTGCAGTCGATGTAGGCGGAGCGAATCAAGTCTTCCTTGGTCGGGAAATAGTTGAACAGGGTTCCGGCGGCTACGCCCGCGGCTTTGGCCACGGCGCCCGTACTGGTTCCGCTGATTCCGTCTCGCGCGAAGAGCTCGATGGCTCCGTTAATCAGTTTTGTTTTCTTATCTTGATCCATTTAAGGGCCGTTTCATCCAATAATATCGCCCCGGTCGGTGGTCAGCCCGCGAAGGCCGCGCAACACGCGTCCGTAATCGCCGTCGGCCTGAGGCGCGATGGCCCGCCAGGCCAGGTCGAAGGACGTCTCCTTGAAGTCCTCTCTTTCATCGCCTTTCAGCTTTCGCAAGTACGGCACGACCGCCGCGAACCAGGAAGAAAGAGACAGTATGATAAACCGGGGGTTCAGACTGGCCACTTCCCCCCGGGCCAGCGCTCTTTGCAAGGCCCATTGGAATAGTCCGGGGCCGTCCTCGGACGGCGAACCCTCCTCACCAGGCTCCGCCTGGAGGTCTCGAAGGCGGGCATAGGCTTGCAGATAATCGTGCTCCAGCGGATACTCGTCGCTCCAATCCAGGGCATGCATCCAGAGATGACGCAGGATCTCACGAAAGGGGGCCCCGGGTTCGGCGCCCCGCTCGATATATTTTCGAATCGCCCGACGACAGTGCTCATAGGTCGTCAGCATCAACTCTTCCTCGGTGGAAAAGTGTTCGCGGAGAACCTCGGGCCGCACTCCCGAGAACGCGGCCACGAGACTCAAATCCGGGGCGCGAAACCCGCCCCGGGCGAACAGCACCATGGCGTTGC
>CAZGYS010000410.1:0-6245 GCA_964530305.1 uncultured Leptospiraceae bacterium | reverse complement strand
GTCTTCAATCACTATCGCGCGGTCCGTCGTCGCGCGCGCTAATCAATTCCTACATGGAGTTGCGGATCCAATGCGATATGTCTGTTGGATCCGCACCTTTTGGCGGTGTGGGGTTTTCGCTTGACTTTTTACTTTTTTCGTGCGATGGTTTCGCGCCCGTCGCCGCCGCTCCTTTCGATTGATCCCACCCAGTGCGGGAGTGGATCTGTAACCCGATTTCACGAGGCCCACCCTCCGGGTGGGATCCGTATAATGGGCGCGCTATGGCCGGGAGACGGATGGCAAAGAAAAACCCGGCCGCGAAAACGAGCCGGGTTCTTCATGCTTCACTTAAATGATATAGTTGTTTGTTTTAGATACGAATTCTTCGGGACCATCAAGTTTTGAAGTCCAGCATGCCGCCCGGATTTTCTCCCATTTCCTTCATGGAAAAAGGACTCCGGACAAGTAGAATTCGCTGAATGTCTTCCAGGCTGATTACCTGCTCCATGCGTTCCTCGAAGGATACTTCTCGAGGTTGCGGGACCAGCTTTTCCAGATCCACCGCTTCCTTGCGCTGGTTCGGTTCGGTTGCTTTCAGCCGCACCGCTTCCTGCTCGGCCCGTTCCACGGCCCGTGCATTGGGCGAATTTTCGGCTACCGGTCCGCCAATATCTCGGCCGGCAAGCATGTTCAAGCTCGGATTCAAGCCTGGGTAAGTGACTCCGTTCACTTCCATAGCGAAACCTCCGTTTTCCTATTTCAAGAATCGGCTGATCCTCCTGATCCTTAAGGGGCCAAACGGGCCCCTAACGCCGAAAATTGTTCAAACAGAGCTATTTTCCTCATATTATCCCCGAAAAAATGCTCCTGCAAGTACTTTTTTGGGGCCTTATGTCGTATGTTGCAATACGGCCGTATCGTTCATGGGCTCGAAAACCCGGGGAATCCGGCCGGCATCCCCTCTCAATCAGTCATCCTTTTCTCCGCAGAACTTCACCTTTAGCTTCCGCTTTCGGCTGCTCAACAGGAACGAAGGCGTATCGCCGAACATTTCCTTGAAGGTCCGACTGAAATGAGCCGAGTCGAAGAACCCCGCGGCATGGGCCGCCTGTGTCAGGGTAATTCCATCGCGCAAAAGCAATCCCGCCCGCCGCAGGCGCAACCAGAGTAGATAGCGCCTGACCGGGAGACCCAGTTGTTCCTTGAAGAGATGGCGAAAGCGATCCGGCGAAAGCTCCACCAGTTGCGCCAGTTCGGCGATGGGAATCTGCTCCGGCAGCTCCTCCAGGGATTTCAAGTGCTTCAGAACCCGCGTGATGCGGCCGTCGGGGACCACGGGTTTGGTTTCCGCCCGCGTTTGTTCCCCCATAACCCGTGCCGTGATTTCGCGAAAGAAATCCAGCGCCCCGGCGCAATCAATCTCTCCCGCGGCGACGCGACCGATCTCGTATTTCAGGTCGGCGAACACGCTGTAGTCCAGGGGATACGGCTGGTCGTCCGGGATTCCCAGCAGGGGGCGATACTCGATGGAGTCCGGATCCAGTTGCAAAACCAGCAGCCAGGTATCGGGCGCCGATACGCGATGATGCAAATTGGGAGGAATCAGTACAGCCTGGTGCTGCCTGGCGCCGTGTTCCTTCGTTTCCACCGTAAAGGGAATATGAAAGGAGATGAGGATGGACGCGGCATAGTGAGTATGAAAGCTGTTGATGTTGTCCCGGGCGCCGTACATGACGAAGCCGTCCCATAAATAAAGGCAACTATCTCCGGGCGCCGCCTGCTCGTCCATCTAGCTTCCCCCCGCGCGAAAGGCCGCGCGGACACAATTATTTATGCCCGCGCGAGTCCACGCAATCGATTTACCGCGCCTGCCGGCAATTAGTCCAGCTTAAATCTGGGGTTTACCAGCGCGATGCGATTCGCCGTCATGTTCTTTACCAGTTCCCATTCCGAACGATCCCGGACATGCAACTTGCGCGCGCGGATGCGATCCGCCAGCCGTCGATTCAGATCCTGGAGCCGGTCCTTTCTGGCCGCCAGACTCACGGGGCGCGACGCGCCGCCGGAGTCCTGTTCATTCGAAACCGGCTCTCCTTTCAACAGAGTCTCGGCGCGTTTCAATTCGGAGTCGACGATACCTTCCTCGTCGCGGATTTCCCGGGCCACCATGCCCAGGGCATTCCAGCTCACCAGGGTCTTGTAGGCCGTGCCGCCCTCCATCCTGGGCAGGACTTCCTTCATGAGAAAATCCTGTACCGCCTCCAGCAATACTTCGGCTCTCGGTTCATCTTGCATAATTCCGCCTCCTGAATTTCAACCTTCGCGGTTGCCTTCGAACTCTTCGATCAGACGCATGGCCTCGTATTCCATTTCGCACGCGCGACGACCGATGCTCGCCAGTTCGATACCCTTGTCCTTACCGGACAGATGTCGCGCCGATTGGCGACGCGCGCCGATGGCCCACTTGATATTGCCCACGATTTCCCAGAAGGTAACCCGGGCGGGATCTACCGGACGACCGGACGCCCGGCCATAAGCTTCATACAGAGCAGTGCGTTCGCCGATGCCCCCCGCGCCCAGGCGCAGCTTCCCGAAGCGCCAATCGCGCATGCAAAACCAGGCCAGGTCCTCGTGACCGTCACCCCAGTGCGCGAACTCCCAGTCCACGATCCCGCGCAGACCGCTTTCATCGACCATGTAGTTGCCCGTGCGAAAGTCTCCGTGGACCAGCACGAACTCCTCCGGTCGCGCGTCCTGTTCATCCAGCCAGTTCAGAACCATCTCCGCGGCGGGCGCCGTCGCGTTCAGTTCACGCAGCATGTTCCGCAAACGCGTGGTGATGCGATTCGTATAGTTCTCCGCGGTCATATCGCTTCCCGTATCGAGGAACTCGAAATCGGCGTGGTCTTCACGCTTCACGGAATGGATGCGCGCAAGATTCGCCGCCAGATCCCCCAGGACCTGAGCACGAGTATTCTTGAGGCCGCGATCCTTCACGATGTAACGCGCATCGGCATTGCCCTGAATCCGTTCCATGCAATAGAACGGATGCCCCAGGATGTCTTGATTCGCCTCGAACCAGCGCGGATTCGGCGTCAGGGCCCCCGCCTGGTGCGCCAGGGCCGCCACGCGAAACTCCTGCCGGCGAGTCAGGCTGGACTCGATGGACGCCGCCTTGTCCGTCCGCAGGACGAGTTCATGTTCTCCCGCGAAATCGCCTTGTTTCACCTTCAGATCCAACCAGAAATTATCCTGGCAAGCCCCGCCGCTCATGCGAAACAACTTGCCGATTTCCACCGGCGACGCGAATCGCTCCGTAAAGTATTCCTTCAGTGCCGTTTCCATATTACCTCCCAATCATTTGCCGACATTCGCCGAGCCCGGTATTAGAATTCAGCGTTACCGCTTATGAGATTCCGTGAAAGAACCATGAGATGGGTTTCGCTGGGACCGTCGGCCAATCGCGCCGCGCGAGCATCTCGATAAAAAAGTTCCAGCGGCAGGTCTCGACTATAACCGGTGGCCCCGCAAATCTGAATGGCGTCGTCCAGCACATTGCAGAGCGTCTCGGATACCTTGAGTTTCGCCATGGACCCCGCGTGGCGAAAGTCCTTGCCTTCCTCCAGCAAACGCGCGGCCTTCATGGTTAAGAGCATGCCTGCTTCGATTTCCACGGCCGCTCGTGCCAGCATCCACTGAATCCCCTGCTTATCCGCCAGCCTGGAGCCGAACAGTTCTCGCTCTTTCGCGTAGTTCAGGGCGATGTCCATGGCACGACGCGCCATGCCCGTCCAGCGCATGCAGTGGGTCAGTCGCGCCGGACCCAGGCGTACCTGACTGAGGCGAAAGCCCGAACCGGGTCGCCCGAGAACCATGTTCGCCGGGACGCGTACGTCCTTGAATTCCAGTTCACAGTGTCCGCCGGGGCCGTGGGAACCCATGACTTCCACTTCGCGCAGCATGGTGTAACCGGGTGAATCCGCGGGTACGAGAAACATGGTCGACTTGCGAAACGAACCGTCCAATCGCGCGAACACGATGAGAAAGTCCGCGCCGTTCGCCCCGGTACAGAACCACTTGCGTCCGTTCAAAATAAAGTCATCGCCGTCGCGAACCGCGTTCGTGCTTAAGGCCGAAGGGTCCGAACCCGCGCCGGGCGCCGGTTCGGTCATGGCGAACGCCGAACGAATCTTGCCTTCCACCAGGGGGTGCAAAAAGCGCTCCTTCTGTTCAGGCGTGGCCGCCTCGGCCAGCAGATGCATATTGCCCTCGTCGGGAGCATCGCAATTGAAAACGTAGGGCGCGAAAGCCGAATATCCGAGTTCGGCGAACACCAGACAACGCCCGATCAGGTCCAGCCCCAGGCCGCCCTCTTCTTTCGGCAGATGAGGCGCCCAGAGCCCCTCGGCCTTAACCTTCGCGCGCAGCTCCTCGTTGACTTCCCGGGGCATGCGACCGGAGGCATGGTCGTATAGTTTTTCCGCCGGGATGACTTCCCGGGCCACGAAGTCCCGTATTCGCAGACGAATGTCCTCCGTGGATGAATCGATTTTCGTTTCCAGAACCGCGCTTTCCATAATGCTCTCCTTGTTTCGGGTTTCGTTTTAACTTCTATCGCGAATTTAGTTTCGCCATGCCGACGTTCATCGTCGATATTCAGGTCGCCGTTTCAGCGGCGGGGACGCGACGAGTGTTGTTCCAGGCAATCAAGAGCCCGCCGTTGAAGAACATCACCAGGGAATAGATGGCGCCGGGAATACCCATGGCGGCGTTATTCAAGAGCGTGCCCGCAATCAGGATGGCCAGGGTTCCGTTCTGGATGCCCACTTCCACGGTGATGGAGGTCGCGTCGGCGCGATTCAGGCGAAAGGCTCGCGCAATAAGATACCCGAGCACCATGGCGGAAATATTAAGCAACGCCGTGGCGGGACCGGCCTGGGCAATGGCGTTCAGAAGAATACCGCGCTCCTTGACGCACAGTCCGATCACCATGATGCCCATGAACACGCCCGAGGCGATTTTGACGTTTCGCTCCTGGGAAAGGGCGAAGCGCGGCCATTTCGCGCGAATGCTCATACCGATCACCGTGGGCAGCAGCGTAATGAAGAACAACGTCAGCATGGTCTTACCGACGGGCAGGCTGATCATGGTGCCGTTGCCCATGAAGGTTATGAGACCGAAGTTGATAATCAAGGGAATGGTAAAGACGGTCAGCACGCTGGAGACGGCCGTCAGGCTGATGGATAAAGCCGTATTGCCCCGCGCCATGTGGGCAATCAGGTTCGAAGTCACGCCGCCCGGGCACGCGGCGATAATCACGAGACCCACGGCCATTTCCGGAGACAGCGGCAACGCCGAGGCGATGGCCATGCCCAGTATCGGTAGAACAACTAATTGTCCTACCAGGCCGATAGCCACGGCTTTCGGATACTTCAGGACGCGTTTGAAATCGTCCACGACAAGAGACATACCCATGCCCACCATGATGAAGGCCAGGGTAAGGGGCAGTAAAATTTGTACGACGGCGTCGTTTTGCATAATTCTCCTCCTGTATTTCGCCTCGGCGAAATTTTTAAGTTATGCGCGACCACGGGCCGCGCGCTTTGACTTGATGAAGCGGCGATTCGCCGCGAAGATCGACTCGATGCGAATCGAGAAACGGACTAATCCAGAAAGCTCGGGTCTTTCGCGTGGATCATTTGATAAAGCGGTTGGAAGTTGCCCCAGTTCACGAAATCCGTGCCGTTGTATTCACGGGTTTTCAGGGCGATTTCATGGGGTACTTTTTTAAGTTCGCCCGCGGCCTGGGCCGTCATCTGGGTACGACACAGGCTGTCCATGAGGATGAAGAGCCACACGGCCGCGTCCACGGTCTTGCCCACCGTAATGTGACCGTGGTTCTGAAGAATCGCGCCCTTGCGATTGCCCAGAGCCCTGGCGATTGAATCGCCTTCGCTTAAATCCTCCACGACGCCGCTGAACGCGTCATGCACGGCGTGATCCTCATAGAACACGCACGCGTCCTGCGAAATGGGCTCCAGGGGCACTCCCAGCGCCGAAAACGCGCGCCCGGCCGACGTATGGGCATGGGCCACGGCTTCCACGTCGGGCCGCGCGGCGTGCACCCGCGAATGAATGGCGAAAGCCGCCGTGTTCACCGGCTGCTTGCCCTGGAGAATTTTACCGTCGTGGCTCATTTGAATGAGATCGGAAACCTTGATGGTGGAAAAATGCTGGGCGATGGGGTTCACCCAGAAACGATC
>CAZGYS010000409.1:0-6246 GCA_964530305.1 uncultured Leptospiraceae bacterium | reverse complement strand
ACCATTCGCATCTTCGGCCCGCGGCGGATTGTTTCGAAAATGGAACGCCTTCGCCCTCGACCCATCATCGTGGAGGGGCCCACGCCCAATCCCGACGCCGCGGATAAGACCCTGCGCTTCTCGGGTCGTAAACTAATCAAGAATCTACCCACCTTCGTTCGTCTGGCGCCCAAACAACCCCGGGACGTGGAGTTTACCATGACCCTGCGTGATACCGGCGCGGAAAAACCCGAGCGAACCGAGGAAGTCGACTTGAGCGGCGTCGGCCTGTCATGCGTGAACAATGTCGCGCGCTTCGGTTTTCGCGTGAAGAGCAAGAAGCCCATCAGCGTTCGGGTTCGATATCCTTCCTATCGCGCCAGACCTCGAGCCAATCAGTTCGACGTCCGTATGCATTGTCCGCTGGTCTGGTACAAGAAGAATGTAGCCGCGAAAGGCGAAAAACCCCGCCTGGTATGGTGGCCCCGGGACATTGAGGACTTACCCCTGTATGTGCGAAACACTCGGGCCCGCGCCGGAGTTCAGGTGCTCGGTTTGAGTCCCAATAAGGTCGGCATTGAGTGGGAACGCATCGTGCGCAAGTCCGGTACACGCAAGAAAGCCGAGAACATCTTCGTGATCCCCAATCAATAAAGCATATTTTACGCGCGCTTCAAGACGGGGCGACGACGATGAATTCCGTCCCGCGTTCATAGACTTTCTCAAACCATTCGGATTTAAGTTTCGCGGCCCAGACCTCGACTTCCAGGTCCTCGGCCGTAACACCGTCCGCCGGAATCAGTTCGAAGATGATTTTATTCAACTCGGCGCGTGCGCGCAGGCGAGCAACTCGTCCGCGTCCGCCGCGATCCAGGGCCACCGCCAATCGCAATAGCGGCCCGAGAAGATTGATTACCTTACGTCGTCGCTCGGGCAGCGCCATGTATTCGGAGTGTTTCTTGGAAGGCAGCGCCTTGCGATGATAGCGTGCCAGCAACGCCACGGTTTCGGTTTCCAGGCGCGTAAAGCCCAGCAGATGTTCGCTATGGCGAATCATGTAATAACCGTGCTTGTGGTGCGCCGAATGGGCGATGAGCACGCCGATATTATGCAGCATTCCGGCGGCTTCCAGCAGGAAACCGTCATTGGCTTCCAGTTCGCCCAGCAGCTCCAGACCCCGCAACTCGTCGAAAAGCAAGCGACTGAGCCGGGCAATGTGCACCGCGGATTCCATGCCCGGCATCCCGCCGCGATAAACGGTCTCCATAAGGTGCACGACCGAGGAACGCCGAATGTCGGGCGAAAGGCGCGGCGTAAGGCGACGCCTTTCCAGGGTATCGAAGATAATGCCTTCACGCAGGGCAAAAGGCGAATAACTCATTTCGGAAATGCCCAGTACGCGAAAGGACTCCTGGAGAATGATGGCGCCCGCGACGATGATGTCCGCCCGACGATCGTCCAGGCCCGGCAGCCGCGCCCGTTCCCGAGCATCCGGACAATCCAGGATTTCCTCCACGATTCGATCCAACTGCTTGGCCTTGAAGACCTGAGCTCTCAAATCATCGTTTTCGCGAGCCGGCTCGGCGTGGTGGATCATTTCCATCAAGGTGGCGGCCGTCCCCGAACTGCCCACGGCGATTTCGAAGCCCCGGTTTTTTACTTCCTCACGCACGCCCGTGAGGGCATAGCGAACGTATTCCCGACATTCGCGTACTTGCGATTTCTTCAAGGGTTCCTTGCCGAAAAAGCGATCCTTCAGGCGAATAGCGCCGATCTTCAGTGATTGGCCGTAGAGCACGTCGCCGCCGCGGCCCACCAGATACTCCGTGGAACCGCCCCCGATATCGATCATGAGAATCTGGTCTTCGTAAACGGGCAGGGCCTGGAGGATTCCCAGATAGATCAGACGCGCTTCTTCCTGGCCGGGAGCCACTTCCACGCGCACGCCGCATTCTTTTTCCGCTCGGTTCAAGAAGTCGGTTCGATTGCGCGCCTCTCTAACCGCCGACGTGGCTACGGCCCGAATTTCCGCGTCCATGGAACGGGCCAGATCCGCCAGGCGCGTCAGGGTCGAAATACCCCGCTCCATGGCGTCGGGTGTAATGATGTCCAGATCCCCGCCGCCGCCGCCCAGGCGCACGGACTCCTTTTCACGGGTTACGATTTCGTAGCGACCGGCGTCGTCGAGTTGAACGATGACCAGATGGAAGGAGTTCGTGCCCAGGTCGATGGCCGCGAACTTGCGTTGTTCTTCCGAAGAACCGCCTGCCTGATCGGTATCCGCGGGTTTTCCAATGGCTTTCGCCAGTATATTCTTCCACCCGCGTTCCGACATGGGTCATTGTTTAATGACGATACCTTCCAGTTCAAGGACTTTCAGGGCATTGGTACCCGCTACGGGCCCTTCCTTGAGGCGATAGTCGAAGCGCATGCGATCATCGACGATGCTTTCCTGGAAGTGATAGCACTCGACCTCGGCTCGACCGCATTCTCCCAGAAGCTCCAGGTCGTGAGTGGTCACCATGCCCAGCATGCCTTTTTGCAGGAATTGATTCAGAATGGAACGGGACGCCACCTGTCGTTCCCGCGTATTGGTACCCCGCAGCATCTCGTCCACCAGGAAGAAAACCGGCGGGCCGGAATCTCGAGCGGCGTCCAACAGGAAGCGAATACGACGTACTTCCGCGTAGAACAGGGAGATGGACTTACGTAAATCATCGGTCTGATTGATGGAGGTATAAATGCGCAAGGGGCGAAAGCGAAACTCACGGGCGCAAACCGGCGCTCCCAGCATGGCCAGCAAAAGATTGATACCCAGCGTCCGCAGGAAGGTCGACTTCCCGGACATATTGGAACCGGAAATCAACCAGAGACGGGTGTCGTTTTTGTATTCGAAGGAATTCCCGATGCGATTGTCCGCGGGTAAGAGCGGATGCGCCATTTCCTTCGCGGAAAGGAGCGGACCATGGGATTTCCCCGAGTCGCCGGCGACGGGGCGAACATACGTGGGGTGATCATGGGCGAATTCTCCCAGACACAGCAGGGCGTCCACTTCGCGCAGCTCCAGCAGCCATTGTTCCACCCGGTCTCCATTGCGTTTCAGCCAGCCTTCCAGGGAATGCATTAAATTGATCTCGTAGGCCAGGACAATGCCCAGCAAGCCGTGGGCAAACGGATTCATGCGCATGGCGAAATACCCGGCGATGCGCGCAAGGGTTTTGATCTCCCGGTACGGCGCGTCACCGAACACTTCAAAATCGCGAATCAGCTCCGAACGCGGACGGGAACCGGCGCAGACGCTGAAGAGCTTCTCGAAACCCTGCAGTTGCAGATTCAGACTGAAATGCAGTTTCGCCGCGCGCCGTGAGTGTATATGCGCCCACACGAAAAGCACCACCTGCAGGGGCAACGTCAGCATGAAGTAGGCGGGCAGGATTTTGGTCTCAAAGAAGATGTAGGACAGAAGCGTCAGGACGGGCAGCAGGCGCGCCGGCCAGAGCAAGAGCCTGTTCAAGGGGCTGACCTTGAGTTCTTGCAGTTCCTTCAACCAGCCGGTATCATAGGAGGCGTCCTCGCCTGCCAGGTTGCGCATGAATCGCCCTGAACGTCGAAAACGACCCCGCAAGACCGTCAGCCGTGAAAGTTCCGTGACCGCGTCGGCGCGTTGCGCGGCCCGCTTGTCATCCTCCGCGGTCTCATCCGGCTGAGAAAGCAGCAAGTCCGCCAGGCGCGCGCGACCTCCCGGCGTGGATGTACGGTCGAGAAATTGAAAGAGCGAGAAAGGGCCGAACAAACCCAGGTCGCTTCCGTAGGCATGCTCGGCCGCGTCGGCTTTTTCGGGCGAGAGCCCCGGTGGTTGTTCCGTGGAAGGTAGAACGTCTTCCCAGCCGGGCGTGAGACGCGCGATGCATTCCTGGTATTCTTCCTTTAAGAAGCCGGCGTATTTCAGATCATCGCTCGTACGCGAATGACGAAAAAAGAAGAAGCCGAACGCAACCATGCCGGGCAGGGATGCCAGGAGAATGGAGCCCGTGGAAATGGGCATTAATTTAGTATAAACAAGAATCGCCGGCAAGGCGAATATACCCGCGAAGGAGAAAAAGCGCAGGAGCGATAGAGTCGCGAAGACGCGCTTCCAGCCGGCCACCAGGCGTTCCAGACGGGAGATGCCCCGGCGATATTTGCGAATGACGCTATTGTCCATGAATTCGGCCGAAACTCAATGGACATACCGACCCATGGGTCCGGGCCGACAAGCAATTAATCCGCCCGAAACGGCGATTTACTTCACCGCGACCTTGACATAGGACGCGGGATTATATTCCTTGATGCTTTCACCCATGAGCGATTCCTCTACCGACCTGATCGAAGTCAGGGACCTTACCAAAACCTTCACTCTTCGCAAGCGCGGGGCCGGCATTATGGGCAGCCTGCGTAATCTTTTTTCGGCGGAGAAGGAGGAAATTACCGCCGTGGATGCCGTCAACTTCGGCATCAAACGTGGGGAACTCGTGGGCTACCTGGGTCCCAATGGCGCGGGCAAATCCACTACCATCAAGATGCTTACCGGCATTCTACAACCGTCCTCGGGACACATTCGAGTCAACGGCGTCGAGCCCGGGCGCGAAAGGCGCAAGCTGACGAAACAAATCGGCGTCGTCTTCGGACAGAAGACCCAGTTGTGGTGGGACCTTCCCGTTGGCGAAAGTTTTGATCTACTCAAGACGATTTACAAGATCCCGGACGCGGACTTCAAGCGGCGTATGGAACTCTTCGGAGACTTACTGCACATTCAGGACTTCATCAAACAACAGACCCGTAAGCTCAGCCTGGGTCAGCGCATGCGTTCGGATCTGGCCGCTTCGCTCCTGCATAATCCGCCCGTGCTTTTCCTGGATGAACCCACCATCGGCCTGGATATTCTTACCCGGGAGGCTATCCGCAAGTTCATCAAGGAACTCAACGCGGCGGAGAAAACCACCGTAATCCTCACGACCCACGATATGCAGGACATCGAGTTTCTGGCTACGCGCTTGATCCTGTTGGATCGCGGCAGCATCCAGTACGACGGCAACATTGAGGATTTCACGGAACAGTATACGCGCGAAAAAGTCGTCAGCGTCGTGCTCGAATCGGAGCTGGACGTGAACAAACTCAAGCAGGCGGGATTCGACATCATCAATGAGTTTTCCCCCACGCAGTTCGAGGTTCGCATGACCGCCAATGAAAGCGTAAACCCGTTGATTTCCGCCCTGAACGACGGCGGCGGCCGCATCCGAGAAATCAATGTTCGTAAGCAGGATCTGGGAGATACCCTGAAGCTGATCTATCAAGGACGTAAAAATCTCGAGCTGTAAATCGCCATGACGTATCTGAAATTCATCTCCATGGCCTTCCAGCGTACGCTGGCTTACCGCGTTGAATACTATACCGGTCTTCTCAACGGGTTTCTCTATATCTTTATTTTTACGTCGGTATGGAGAGCCTTGATTCCTCCGGGCCAAACCATGAACGGTCTAACCCGCGAAGACATGACGGCCTACGCGGTTCTTTCCACCTTGATCAAGGTTAGTTTCGGGCGCAATGAAAGTCTGATCTCTTCGCGCGTGCGTAGCGGCGAAATCGCCGTGGACCTGATGAAACCCTACAACTTTCCATTCATGTATTTTTGCGATACCATCGGCGTCAGTTTGTTTCAGTTGTTTGCTCGAGCCGTGCCGATTTTGATTTTCTCTTTTTTTCTGTTCGGCATTTCACTGGACGTGGACGCCGGCGTCATCGCACGTTTTATCCCGGTCTACATCATGGCCTTCGCGCTGTTTTTCGCCATGACGTTTTTGATCAGTACGCTGGCTTTTTACTTCGTGGATATTTTCCCGTTCTGGATCTTCTACTTCGCGTTGATTACGTTGACGTCGGGAGCCATCATCCCCCTGAATTTCTTTCCCGAGGTCTTCCAGGAATTCCTGCGCAACACGCCCTTTCCGTATCTGTACTATTACCCCACGATGATCATTCTGGGCAAATCGCCCGGCATGCCCTTCCTGGAATTATTCATTCGCTACGGCGTACTGCTTACGGCCGTAACCGGACTGGGCGCGTTTTCGTATCGCATGGGTCTGCGAAAATTGACCATCGCCGGAGGTTGAGCAAACATGGACGCCGCGAATACTCCCCTGGACGAAAAGCGAGAAAGCAACCTGGATGCGTACCTGCATATGCTCAAGGCATCCATCCAGGGCCGCATGGAATATCGCGGCGGCTTCT
>CAZGYS010000408.1:0-6253 GCA_964530305.1 uncultured Leptospiraceae bacterium | reverse complement strand
GGAAGAGCAGCATGGCGCCGCTCGTACCCTGGGAATCCAGGGTGATGCCGTCTCGGAACTTGTTCTTCGCGTACTCATTCCCGCGAAAGACCTGTTCGCTTTCCTTCATGTGCGGTTGTGAATAGGACTCCGTGGCCACGCCGTCCATGGCCAGTTCCCGCAGGCGACCCAGTTGTTTCGGCTCCTGGATGATGCGCAATTCCAGCCAGGAGTTGGTATTCAGATCCGTGAAGGCCTTGACCTGTTCCGGCGAAAGAGGTTCGTCCAGGTAGGGAACGCGCGCGGTAACGCGCTGAAAAATCAGAGGATACAAATCGCTCTTTTGAACGGTTTCGTCGGCCGCCGTGGTTATCGTTGCCACGGGTAGTTTCTGCATGCTTTCCACGGAGCCCGCGGTGTCGAATTCGCCGGACGGAAAAAGTTTGATGTCGGCTTTGAGGCCCGCCTGCGCCGCGGCGATGTTCACCAGCTCCAGGAAGGTTCCCTGGGAAATGGTAATCTGTCGCGAAGGCGGATCGGTTTGAGGCAGCAGGCGATTCGTATCCACGAAGAGCGTAAACGTATTGGCGTCTTCCCTGGAAGGCATGATCTTCCAGGACTGCATGTTATGGGCGCTGGGCGCCAGTAGTCCGTGGGCCGCCAGGCGTAGTCGGGGATCCTGGAATTGTTTATGATACTCGGGAGACCACGCTTCCAGATACGTGGGCGATTGGAATGCTCCGGAAACGCGCAGGATGAGCCCGGTCAATCCGACGCCGAGAAAAATCAAAACGGCCAGGGCGATTCTCAACTTCTTCATGGGGCGATTACCCGTGAATGACCGCGACGCGTCACGAGATTTTTTTTACCGAAGACGGGCGAATCCATCTCTTTTCGCTGTCGTAGCCTTGAACGGCGTTGCCCTAAAATACTCCGTGCAGCTCGCCGCCGGGGGCGGCCAGCTTATCGACGCGTTTATTGATCTCGGGATCTTCGATGAGGGGCGGCGCGTGATGCGGCTTTGCGCGGGCGTCGATGATGAGCGGACCGCGACACCCCCAGTGCTTGTGTTCACTGAATTCGGCCACGCCATGGACGTCGTGGGAAGGATTGGAGCGCGTAAAGGTGGTCCACAGGAAATTGTTCAGGGTGCGCGCGGTGAATTCGGCGTCGTCCGCGGCGATAATCAGCGGCCAGTTATTGAGCGCGTCGGGGCCCGGATTGGCGGCCAGGTGATTACCCAGTTGCTTCATGTGCTCCCGGGCGTCCTCGCTCTTGAACGGCGGAGAAGAAACGACCAGCACTCCGGGCATGGCCATGCGAGGGTTGCCGAAGCCGTCGGGAAGCGAAAGGTTCGGCGGCAGGTCGGTCGCCAGGTCTCGGCGGGTTTCTCCCGCCACGGCGATGACCACCTTGGAGCCGCGATTGAAACCGGTACCTGAATAATCCAGGGTATCGATGGTGGTGTTCGTAATAAAGTGCAGATTCTCCGACCAGTCGGCGCGACGCAGGACATGGGCCAGATACGCCTGGAGATCGTGAGTGTTCAGATCGGGATCGTCTTCGCCCGCGATGATCATGAGGTACTTGGCAAGGGACGCCTGCCCGAAACCCAGAATGGCATGGGCGATGGTCATCAGTTCCATGGGACGACGCTTCGCGTAGGGAACGTATCTTTCGCTGCCTACCGCCAGCAATAAAGGATGCACCCCCGCCGCGTCCACGGCCTGCATGGACTTGAGGCCGGGAATGCTGGCGGGAACCATGGGGCCGGTTAACTCATGAATCATGCCGCCGAACATGGTGTCTTCCTGGGGCGGGCGGCCCACGATGGTGAAGGGCCATATGGCGTCCGAGCGATGGTAGACGTTCTCAACGCGCAACACGGGAAAATCGTGGGTCTTCGCGTAGTACCCGAAGTGATCGCCGAAGGGGCCTTCGGGCAGCGTAAAGTCCTCGATTGTGCCCGTGATACAGAAGTCCGCGTCCGTGGACACGATGTGTCCGTCCACGCGGCGAAAGCGAAAACGTCGCCCCGCGAGAGCTCCCGCGAAGGCCACTTCCGGCAGGCCCTCCGGCAGGGGCATCACGGCGGCGAAGGCATGGGCCGGCGGACCGCCGACGAAAATACTGACGCGCAGCTTTTCGCCTTTAGCCAGGGCCTTTGAATGGTGCACGCCGATACCGCGATGGATTTGATAGTGCAGTCCGATTTGTTCGTTGAGCTTGTACTCGTTCCCCGCCAGTTGCACGCGATACATGCCCAGGTTGGAAGTCAACACGCCGCTTTTGTCGGGGTCTTCCGAGAACACCTGCGGCAGGGTAATAAAGGGCCCGCCGTCGTCCGGCCAGGACTTAATCAGCGGCAGCTTGTCGATTGTCGTGCGATTACCAAGCACCGGACCGCCCATGAATTTCTTTCTGGGAAGAGCCTTGAGCGCGGTGAAGGGAACGCCGAGGAATTTATGGGGCGCCTTCAAGGCCGCGGGCGGATCCGCGCGCAGCTTGATGAGCTTTTGAACCCGGGCCATGGTCCCGCGAAAGATGAAGCGCGCCCGGTCCATGGTCCCGTACAGATTCGAGACGGCCGGAAAATCGCTACCCTTGACGTTTTCGAAATAGAGCGCCGGCCCGCCCGCCTGAAAAACACGGCGATGGATTTCCGCCATCTCCAGGTCGGGGTCGACTTCGCTTTTGACGCGAATCAGATGTCCATGCTTTTCAAGATCACGAACGCAATGTGCAAGAGAACGATAATTCACGGGGACAGAAAAGTAATCCAGGCCGGCCTTTGCGACCAATTTTCCATCTTTCAGCGGGAGCGGTTACAAGCCTTGTCCACGCTGGGGTGACGTCCGGGTCCCCGGTGACGTAAGGAGACGGTGATACCCTCAAAATCCGCGGACGCCGGGGAAGACGGCGCGCCAATCAGCCCACCCTTGTACAGGGGAGTGATGTAGAACACGGAAGGCCAGCGCTCCGTGAATTGATGTTCGCCGAAGCCGAACGGCAGCTTTTGTAGGTAGTTTCCCGAAATGGAGAATTCGCGCACCTCCGGAAGCGAAGTAACGATCATCGGGAAGTCCCGGAACGCGTTTAGATTTAATTTCAAATCGCGTAGTTGCTTCAGGCGATTGAATTCAGGCGGTAATCGCTCCAGGCGATTGCAGTCCAGGTCCAACCGTTTGAGCTTGCGCAGGCGCGTGGCCTTCGGCGGCAATACTGAAATCCCGTTCCGAGCCAGGCGCAAGATAGTCAAGCCCTTGAGGCGCGTTACGGCCTCGGGGAAATCCCGTAGACGGTTTTCGCTTAAATCAAGGGTGCGAAGCGAGGTCAGGTCTTGAAATCCGGCGGGCAGGTATTTCAGCTCATGGTTATCGAGAACGAGGTGGCGAAGTTCGTTCAATCGGACGATGGCCGGGGGTAGTTCCCTCAGGCGTCCGTTTTCAATTTGCATGTTTTCCAGGGATTCGAGGCCGTCGATCTTCGCGGGCAATGTTCGCAGCGGTATGCCGTAAATGTACAGGTTCTCTAGCCGGGAGAGGCGCGTTACGCTCTCGGGGAGCGCCGTCACTTCGCGGAAGTAACTTAACGCCAGGCGGTTCAGGCGCGGCAATTCTCCCAGATCCGCGGGTAAACTCTCAATCGGGTTGTCCCGCATGGACAAATCTTCCAATCGCGTTAATGCGCGTAGACCGCGTACGCGAACCCGATGACCGGAGAAACTTGTTTCGAGCATTCGGAGCTTTTTCAACGGGCCCAGGTCTAGTTCGTGCACGGGGCCCTTCGCGGGTGGGAAAGGAGCCCCGCACCGCCCTTTGAAACAGTAGTGAAGTCTCAAGAATTCGAGATTGACGTAACCGGCTATGATACGCGTAGCGTGTTCCGGCGCGATGTACGGTAAATCCAGATACCGTAACTTCGGTAGTTTCCCCAACCCGGGCGGCGGCGTGAAGCCCTTGAAGTCGGGATTGTTTCTCACTCTCAAGCTGATTTGCAGACGTTCCAGATTACGGAAGCGAAGAATGGCCGTAAGATCATCTTCCGGCTTAACCCAAAGGTTCAGCACACGAACCCGGTCCGGTTGTTTGAGCGCCTCTTCTAATTTATACCATGTCCGCGGCCGCTCTTTTTTACAGCCGGTACCGCCGGTCGTGATACTGATAAACATCAGGGCGACCATGGCCATGAGGCCCATGGTCCGGGAGCAGTTACGCCCGGGGCGATTAGTTCCCTGATTCCACATGGACTTCGATTACTTCGGCGCCGCGGCGCAGAAGTCTTTTCGACGCAGGCGTTTCGATTCCTGGACGACGAGATGCTTCGCGTAGCGCTTGCGGAACGCGCTTCGGCCGCGTCGACGCATCAAGCGCGCACCGCGCCGATCCGTAAGCAGTCGCGGTGTTTGCGGGATCTTCATCAGGAAGGATGGGTATCGCCGCAGGGGGTTACCTCGAATGTCCAGCAGTTCGAGCGCCGGCAGCGCGCCCAGCCCACCGGGTAGAAACTTGAAGCGATTGCGTTCCAGGTTCAGTTGCTTCAACAGAGTCAGGCGACCCACCTCCGAGGGTAGTTCATGAATTAAGTTATGCGAAAGGTCGAGCTCCTCAAGTTGAGCCAACTCGCTGACGGCCGCGGGCGCGGTGCGAATGCCGTTGCCTTTCAGGGAAAGTCGGCGCAGGCCGACGACGCGGGTAATTACATAGGGAAAATCGCGCAGGCGATTCCAGTCCAGGTCCAGGACGCGCAGGGGCTTCATAAGTTCCGTTTCGGTCGGCAGCCTCTGGAGTTCATTGCAGGCCAGGCGTAGTACGCGAAGCGCCGGTAATTCGGTGAGCGCCGGCGGTATGGTTGCGATTAAATTGTCGCGCAGGTCCAGGGTGTCCAGCCAGGCAAAGCGAAAGACCACGGGAGGGATACGGCGAAAGCGATTTCCGCTCAAGCGCAAGTGCGTGATGCCGCGCAATTCATGGAGATTGTCCGGCAGTTCCGTCAGCAAATTTCCGTCCAGGTGAAGCTCTTTCAATTTTTTCAGGCGGGCGATTTCGCGAGGCAGCTCGACGAGCTGGTTTCGAGAAACATTCAGCTTTTGCAGTCCGGTGAGTTTTCCCAGGGCCGGCGGCAGTTCGCTCAGTTTATTATGGGATGCGTCGAGCGTGGTCAGTTTGCCGAGTTTTTTCAGGCCCGCCGGCAGTTCCGCCAGGACATTGTTGGTAAGAATCAACGTATGCAGTTTGGTTTGTTTCTCGATCCCGGCGGGGGCGATGCTCAAACCCTTCATATGTGTTATGGCCAGTTCCCGTAGGTCGGAAATTTTCTCAAGCCCCGCCGGTATTTCCAGGAGGGTTCCGTGGGCGAGCGTCAACCGGTTGAGGCGCTTCAGTTGTTCCAGGCCGACCAGGCGAATTCCGTGACCGTGATAAACCAGTTCCAGACGGCGCAGTTTTCGCGCGCCGGCCAGGTCCAGAACCCGCGCTTCGCGATTCTGGCGCGGTCCGGCGGCGATGACGGACTTATCGTATTGAATTACCAGTTCCGTCAGGGATTGCGCGGGAAAAGGCGGCAACTCCGGATGAACCGCCAGCAGCTCCAGCGTACGCAGCTTCGTCAGTTGCTTGATCTCGGCCGGCAGGCGAAAACCGGGCGATTGCTCCGGCGAGATTCCGTTCCCGTCCAGTTTCAGGACGCGCAAGTTCGAAAAGCGACCCAGCACGGAGAGGTCTTCGTCTCCCTTTAGTTTCAGCTCCAGGCCGCCTACCAGATCGGGCTGTTTGAGCGCTTCGGTCAGCTCCCGGAAGTCCCGGGGTTCGGCGCATCCGATCAAAACCTGGGCCAAACAGAAAAAGAAAATCGCCCCCGGCGGGAGGCTCGACCGAATCACGCGCATGGGTCATTCCAGCGCGAGGGATTATTTCGCGCGAGAACTTTCGCTTGTTATCGGACCCGAGAAAATCGCCGCGGCTCAATCCATGATATAGCGATCGCGGACTTTCGGATCCGGGAGGGCGCAGGCCTCGAGTTCGCCGAACCATTTATAGCGGTTGCGGGCGATGGTACGATAAATCAGCGCCGTGATCTGTTTGATCGGAAACCATTTAACGACCGTGCTCGCCCAGGCCAGCCAGGGGTAGATGAGGCCGCCGATTTTCACTACGGCTTCGTAGCCCTGGTAGAGGGTGCCCCGGTCTATGACCGGGGCACCCTCTTCAGGGCATGATCGTCTATGACCGGGGCACCCTCTACCGGGGCACCCTCTACTACGGCTTCGTAGCCC
>CAZGYS010000407.1:0-6273 GCA_964530305.1 uncultured Leptospiraceae bacterium | reverse complement strand
TTTTGCTCGCCCCCGCGGCGATGGGCTGGAAACCCGGCATTAAAATAAACGCCGACGACGCGAAACTCCAGAAGACTTTCCAGACACAACTCATCAAGGCGAAGCCCGGCTCGGTGATTCGCCTGCCTGCCGGTAACTTCAAACTGGACCGGACCCTCACCCTCAAGGGCACCGCCAATGTAACCATTCGCGGCGCGGGGATGAACAAGACCATCCTCAGCTTCAAGGGCCAGAAGACCGGCGCCGAGGGCCTCAAGGTTTCGGCGGACAAGTTCACCATCGAGGACCTGACCATTCAAGACACCAAGGGAGACGCCCTGAAGATTGAAAAATCAAACGGAGTCTACATTCGCCGCGTAAAGACGGAATGGACGCGCGGTCCCCATGAGAAGAACGGCGCCTACGGCATCTATCCCGTTCAATGCGAAAACGTGCTCATCGAGGGTTCGGTGGCCATTGGTGCATCGGACGCCGGCATCTACGTGGGCCAGTCCAAGCACATCGTCATTCGCAAGAGTATCGCCGAGAAAAACGTGGCGGGCATCGAGATCGAGAACTCCACCTTCGCCGACGTGCACGACAACAAGGCCATCGGCAATACCGGCGGCATTCTCGTCTTCGACCTGCCGGATCTTCCCGTGCAGGGCGGACAGAACACGCGCGTCTTTAATAATATCGTGAAAGGCAACAATGAGCCCAACTTCGCGCCCTCGGGCAATATCGTGGCGGGCGTTCCCACGGGGACGGGCATCATGGTGATGGCCAATGATAACATCGAGGTCTTCAATAATACCGTAACCGATCATAAGACGGCCAGCTTCCTGGTAGTGTCTTACTTTCTGTCCGGAAATAAAATCAAGGACAAGAACTACGATCCCTATCCGGAAAAGATCTACATCCACGGCAATAAAATCGCCAAGGGCGGCTACGATCCCACCGGCGGCAATTCCCTGCGCAGCAAGGGCACGGTTCTGCTGATCGGCCGCAAGCTGGGTAAGGAAGGTTTCCCCCAGGTAGTCTGGGACGGCGTCGTCAACAAGAAGAAGCACACGAGCGGTAAGTTGCCCGCGGATCAGAACATCTGTATTCGTAACAACACCGTGGAAGGCGGCAAGATGACTTTCGCCAACCTGGACGCGGCCAACGACTTTAAGAACATCAATCGCAATCTAGCCGATCACGATTGCGCGCATCCGCGCCTGAAGCCGAATAAAGTCGCCTTAAAGTGAGGAAGCACGCCATGAACACGCGCAAGAACATCGCGTGGACTCGTGCTTTCGCCGTCGTTGTTTTGCTGTCCATGGGTTTGCTCATGGGCTGCAAGAGCGATGACGGTAAGAGCGTGCGTCCTTTTCTCAGCGAACCCTATCCCGAAAAGTTGTCCGCCTGGCGATTGTTCGTCGGCACCCCGGCGAGCATGACTCCCAACCAGGGCGTGATTCCCTATGAACTCAACACGCCCCTGTTTACGGACTATGCGGAGAAGTATCGCACTATCTGGATGCCGAAGGGCAAAAAGGCCGACTATCGCGAAGGCGACGTGCTGGCTTTTCCGGTGGGCACGATCATCTCCAAGACTTTCTATTATCGCCGCGAAGACATGAAGGACGCTCGCGCGAAAATCCCGGTCGCCCAGGCCGCTTTCGCGAAGCTGCCGGCCGCGGATCGCCCGCTGCACAAGCACCCGTTTCTGCTGGAGACGCGCCTGCTGGTGCATACCTCGGACGGCTGGGTGGCCCTGCCCTATGTCTGGAACGAAAAACAGACGGAAGCCGTGCTGGAAATCGCCGGGGAAAAGAAAGTCATGCATTTGAATCGAGGCGGCAAGAAGGTCGGCTTCGATTATTTCGTGCCCAATCAGAACCAGTGCTCGGGATGCCACGTGCGTCAGGCGCGCCAGGGGAAGGAGATCAAGTTCAAGAAAACCCTGCGCCCCATCGGGCCCAAGCCGTCTAATCTGAATCGCGAATACCCCTACGTCGCGGGCAAGATAAATCAGCTGGCCAAACTGACGCAGGCCGGGTATCTCCAGGGGGCGCCCGCCGCGGACAAGACGCCGCGCATGGCCGTGTGGAATAAACCGAAGACGGGTTCGCTGGACGCTCGGGCGCGGGCCTATCTGGACGCCAACTGCGCCCACTGCCATTCCGCCATCGGGCCGGCGTCGACCTCGGGCCTGCATCTGGACATGGAGAATAAAATCGCCGCGAAGCTGGGAGTTTGCAAGACGCCCATCGCCGCGGGCCGCGGTTCCGGAGGGCGATTGCACGATATCGTGCCGGGCAAACCGGACAAGTCGATTCTCTTTTATCGCATGGCTTCGAAGGAAGCCGACGTGATGATGCCGGAACTGGGTAAGACCCTGGTGCACGACGAAGGCGTCGCCTTGATGCGCGCCTGGATCAGCGCCATGAAGGGCGGCTGCGACAGTTGATGTGAACGAGGCGGTGAAGTCGATGACGCTTCGCCGCCTCTTCAATTTTGCTTCTATTCGTGCAACCCGTGAGCCTTCGCCGAAATACGCGTCCTTCTGGCCCCGGAAAAAATCTTGTTTTGAGAATCGGCGCCTCCTTTCGTCCCGTTTATGAAACTCCGCAACCTTGCCCTGCTCTTGTTTTCCGGCTTCGCGACGCTTGCTTTCAGTGACCTCGCCGCGGCCTCGGGTCGAAAATGCAGTGGGGCTAACGCCGCTTACAAGCGGGACAAACCCCGGCGCCGTATTTGCTTCACCAGGCCCGAACGCGATGCCTACTTGCGCAAGGAACCGGCCGCGTCCGGCGCGCTCGTGAGTGTGGTGCCTCCCAATGGACGCGTACGCATCTATCGCCGCTCCGGCCCCATTCAAACCATCGACGGTCGGGCGGGACGCTGGGTCCGCGCGAAATACGACGGGAAAGTCGGGTGGCTCTTCGGCGGCGATTTAATGGATCGCGCTCACGAGTATACCCACTGCGATTTCTGGTTCGTGCGCTGCAAGCCCCATGAGATACGCAAACCGTATTGCAAGGGCATCAACAACTCCTGGCGATGCGCGCGTCAGGTGGAAAGAGGACGCTTCCCGAATCCAAAAGGAATCTTCAAGCGCACCCGGCGGTACTCCTACGTCTACCTGCTCAACAAGAAACGCGTCCGTCTGCCGCGACACATGGGTGCGCACTATGCGCTCATTGATCACATGCCCCGGATGAACTCCATCGTGCTATGGCAACAGTTTCATGAAGGCGGCGGCTTCATGTTGTTCAATCGCCTGAGCGGAAAAAAATCCCTATTCTACCGAGAACCCCGCGTCTCACCCAACCGACGCATCCTCCTGACCGTCAGCCCGTGCGGCGATCCCGAATACTGTTCGAACTCTTTTGCTCTGTTCCGAATCCTGCCCGGCGATATCAAATTGCTATATTCAAGAAAGATTCCCGTTCGACACGGCTATCCCAAATTCGTCCGCTGGGAAGCGGGGCAGCATCCGATTATAGAAATCATCCATCCCCGGGGCGGCATTGTTCGACGCTTTATAATAAAGGAAACGAAAGCAGGCAAGATGGAGAAAATTCGCCTGTAATCCGTAAACATTCGCCGAAATTCGTGTTCCCCTCACCTGGGAAAAATCTTGCCTGAAAAATCGCCGCGGGCAAAATATCGTCTTTGAACCCCATTGTAGACAGTATCATGCGCAAGGAACAGGAGCTGGGCGAGATTCGCCTGGCCAGGGCCCGGCTCTGGGTGACGGCCACGGCCACGCTGGCCGCTCTGATCTATTTGTTCATCGCGCCCGGCGCCGAGTTCGACGAACACTTTCGCACATGCCTGCTGATGGCGGGCGGCCTGGTTTATTCCTACGGCTGGCTGCTCTATATAAAGACGCATCGCTTTCGCCAGTTTCATCCCTACATCTCGTCAAGTCTGGACATGGGCATGGTCGTGCTTATGCACCTGGTCTGGTCCGTGTATCCGGAAGCCAACGACGTAGCCGCCCAGTTGCACTTTACGGCGGGTTACGGTTCCCTGCTGGCCTTGATCATTCTTACGGGCATGCGCTTCGACTATCGCCCCTTAATATACGTCACGAGCATCGTGCTGGTTTTTTACAGCGCCTACATCGCCTACGCCTGGTGGACCGGGAACTATAAGTTTACCACGTCCTGGAGCGAAGGCTTTCTCAATCCGGCCACGTTTCATATTCGCGATTTGACCAGTCGCCTCTTGATTATTCTCATCGCGGGCACGCTCATGTCCTATCTGGTGCGTCGCGTGGGTAAGCTGCTCAAGATCAGTGTCGCCACCACCATTCAAAAAGAACAACTGCGACAGTTCGTGAGCACGGGGGTGGCCACGGAAATCGAATCGGGGCGAGCCAGCCTGGATTTGACGGGGCATCGCCAGGTCGTGACGATCATGTTCTGCGATATCCAGGGCTTCACCCGCATGAGCGAAAAGATGCCGCCCGAGGAATTGCTCACGCTCTTAAATCGCTATTACGAAACCATGGCCGAGGAGATCTTCGAACATCGCGGCACGCTGGATAAATACCTGGGGGACGGGATCATGGCCCTCTTCGGCGCGCCGACGAAGTTGGATAATTCCTCCCTGACCGGCGTGGAATGCGCGCTGGCCATGTTGAATAAGATTGATGAATTCAACCAGCGCTACGGTTATCGCGTGAGCATCGGCATCGGCCTGCATACGGCCCAGGTCCTGGTGGGTAACCTGGGCACGCCCGCGTACAAGAACTACACCGCCATCGGCGACGGCGTGAACATCGCCTCCCGCATCGAATCGGCCACGCGCGAAAGCGGCCGGCCCCTGCTCTTCTCGGGCGAAGTCAAGAAGCACCTGGGACGCAAGTATTCCATTCGTTCCCTGGGGCGATTTCAATTGAAGGGCAAGAAGGCGAGTCGAGTTTTGTATACGATTGATGACGAGTGACGTTCGCTTTCTTCTTGATGCGATTTTCAGACCTTCACCACGGGGCCTCGGTGAGCACTGGGCGGTGTCGGCGCAAGCATCACGCTGTTTCGCACGACTCTTGCGTTCAGCCAACCCCCGATAATCCTCGGATCATCCCCGTGCCCCGGTGAGCCCCGTGGCTAAATTTTTCTTGCGATTGTCCTTTGCTTCGTATACAATAACCGTTCGTTTATAAACACAAAACGATACAATTCATTCATGCGTGGGGGAAAACATGCAGCGAAGTAAACTTACACTCCGGATTTTTTTCGTACTGGTGGGCCTGGATCTCCTGGCTCTGCTCGTAGGCGCGGCCATGGCCGATCTTTATCTACGTCCGCTGACCTTACTGGCGCTGCTGGTACATGGTTTCATGATTTTGCCGCGGCCCATTCGCGTCGGTCGCTTGTTGATCTTGATTGGCCTGGCGGCGGCCGTGCTCGTGGAGGCCGTTCAGCGATTGGACGTGGCCTTCGGAATCGTGGTGGCCGGGACGGCCGTCTACTATCTCTTCTATACCCTGGGTTTCGCCTTGAACAAGGACGGCGCCTACACCTGGAAATCCCTGCTCGCCTTTCCGCTGGTGGCGATTTACATGGTGCTCATGTTCCTGTGGCTGAACCCCTACGGTTTCACGCGGGAACCGGCCATGGTCTATGTTCTGGTGGCCACGATCATGACGGGCTTCGCATTGCATCCCTACATCTCGGGGAATCGCGGACGCGTCGCCATGTTCCTGGCGGCGGGCGTTCTCTTGCTGCTCATCTCGGATACGACCCGGTCCATCCTCATCTTCAAGCTCTACAGCGACATGGGCAATACCTATCTCTACAACAACCTGGGCGAATTCATCATCATGGTCTTCTACTTCGGCGGCCAGTTCTGCGTCGTTCAGAGCATCGGCGAGCCCGGCGAAAGCTCGGTTTAGTCGGGCCGGGTCGCGTTGAAAGCGCCCGCGAGCATGGTGCGATGCGTTGTAAACTGACGCATCGCACTATCGCCTTCGCGCCCGCATTATTCGATTTTTGAGGCGATTTCCCTCAAAAAATCGCCCTTTTCCCAACTTATAAGAGATAAATAAGCGCCCGGTAAGTGTTTCGCGCGCGATGCGATGTATACTCCACGCAAATCAGGAGGACATTCATGCGATTTACACAGCGAAACAAACACAGCTTCCGCAAGATTTCAATTTTACTCACGACGGCCATGGCCGTATTTTTCATCACCGCCGGCGGTCTATGGGCCAGTCGCAATCCGCCGCCGCCCGCGCCGGAACCGGAACCCCCGGCCGTTACACCACCGCCCACGGGCAATTGCTTCGGCGCGGAC
>CAZGYS010000406.1:0-6278 GCA_964530305.1 uncultured Leptospiraceae bacterium | reverse complement strand
CCTCGGGTTGGCGACGGGAATCACCGCGGCCGTGGGCCAGGAACATGTTAAAGCAACGGGCCCAGATTCGCCCGGGGGTCATCTCATGGGAAAAGAACAGTGCCGGCTTACCCTCGAGCATGTATTGATACAGAATATTCAAAAGCACTGTGGTCTTTCCCAGGCCGGTGTAACCGCCGACCAGCGTAGGAATGCCGATGTACTGTTGCACGCCCTGTAGTCCGAATCGCAATGGAAGCTCCAGGCCCGGAGGGCGATTCGCCTCCTCGGCGATTTGCTCCAGGGCCGATTCCAATCCGCTCTGCTCGACATTGTACTTGACCTGTTTGAGATTTTCGAGCAGGACCAGGCCTCGCCGTAAATCGTTCATGATGCGATTCACGCTCGCGCCGGGTCGCTGGAGATCGATTTCGTTGATGCCGCGCAGGATGCGCATCTCCAATCGCATCAACTCCGGATTGGCTAATATGCCGTCCTTGTGTAGATTCGCGCGGGCGTCGGCGATGGCCGCTTCCGCCCGGCTTTTCAGTTCTTCGTTTTCGGCGATGGAGTGTTTCCAGGCCTGGACCTGCATTTCCCGGGGCGTGGGCTGGTTCATGTTGTTGCTCCTTTCAGGGCGATGCTTCGCGAGCCATCGCCCTGATGTAAGTAGTCTAAGGGACTAAGGGTACTAACGTTTTTGAGTGGAATCGCCATTCGGCCCGTAGCCGCGGTGGACGGCGCGAAGCCGGGGCCTGGAAAATCGCCGTCCGACGATTGTACTACGATTCCCGACAATTGTACTATGGTTCCCGACGATTGTACTACGATATCCGACAATTGTACTACTCTTCCTTTTCGCTATTCGAGAAATAGAACCGGTTCTTGTAAATGGTCAGCTCTCCGTCCTGGTACCCGGATTCATCGGAGATGACCCGCTGTCGGATCAGGGCGGCCAGGCTGTCCTGAATGACTTTCTCCGCCCGTTTCTTTTGGTAAGCAGCTAGGTAATGGGCAATGCCGATGCGCGCGCAGATTGTCTCCAGGCTCATGGTAATCGCGCGGCCGCCGGGCCGCGTGAACAGATACAAAAAGAAAAGCATGTGGGCGGTCTCCACGCGTTTGATGCCGCCTTCCTTCAAAAGCTTACGACATGCCAGGGGCACGCGGCGATAGTGTTGCAGTTTGCCCTCCCCGTTCAGGCGATGGCGCAGAAAAAAAGCCAGTTCCGCCTGGGCGAACCGGGTCGTTCCCGTGGCGGCGTTCTTGATCAGCGTCAGGTTGACGGGCGGCGCCACGAAAACGCAAGGCACGCGCTTGCGCCCCTTGTCGTAATAATCGATCCAGATGCGGCGGCTTTCATTCAGGGCCGGTTTTTCGGGATTGCGCTTGCGCGATTTACCGGGTTCGGTCAGCTCCCTGGTATAATTGGAAACGTCGGGGCCTTTTTCGCCTGCGGCCAGGCAGCCCCATTCGTACAGGCTGCCGAAGCGTGCCGTCCCGGTCTCGGGGTCAACATTGGCATACAGGGCCAGCATGAGATCCAGCTGACGAGCATCCAGGCCCATGCGATAATCGCGTAGAATCTCCGCGTCGGTACGGCGAAAGGAAAGATCGCCGTATTGCCTGTCGACTTCCGGCACGTAGAGCTCGGGAGAATCGCCCGGCGCCGGAGTACCGCGAAACAATGAAAACAAGAAATGGAGCGGAACGTAGGCGAATTTCGCATGGGCATGCCCGACGCGCACCCGGCTATTCGCCGCGCCGTCGCGCAATCCTTCCCCGTCCGGGCGTAATCCGGCTTTTGCTCCCGCCATCTATTCAATCGCGCGCATACCTTTAACGGTCCTTGTTCAGGGGCCGGACAGGAATACGCTGTTCCTCGGATCGCGACGGTAATCGCCGGGACCCAAAATGCAAATAATCGGCAGGTCGTGGGAGGAATTCCCTCTGGTAGGCCCGCCTGGTTCCTCGCCCTCAAACAGGCTCCTACACCCGTCTGAACGCGTTTCTAGACACTAATGCGACATAATGCAATGTGACATAATTTGCGTCAAGATGAAATGGAGGCAAATGGGCCGGAGACGGCCGGAAAGGTCTGTGCCGGGAGATCCGTGAGATGTAGGAGTGGACCCCCCGGCATGGAACCAGACGCGTGCATTCAAGGCGATGGGCTCATCGACCGCTGAATGTACCAGTACATGTTAAGGTCCGTATGCGTACGAGTCAACAAAAAATGCGCGCCTGGATCCAGGCATTTACCCTTATCGCGCGTTAAGTACGCGACGCCTGGAACCAGGCGGTTAGAAATGTCCATGGAGAATCCGTATGAGGCGATCGTCCCTGAAGACCGACGCGCTGAGTATGATCGCGAAGCCACGCTGCGGCTATTTGCGCGTCGGTCCCTCGCCTGGTCCATAGACCTCGTTGTCTGTGTCTGCGTACTCGTTTCGGCAACTATTTTGGTAGAGGCAATCGATGCAAGTGTGAGCAATTCCTGGTTGGAAATGTCGAGTCTTGCCCTATGCACGTATTCGTTTATTTGCGGATTTCTCGTAACCACACCCGGACTCAAAATTACCGGTCTAAAGATTCAAGGCCGGTCCTCCAAAATTGGTCGTCAATTGCGGGCATCGCGCTTCTTGGGGCTTCCATTCTGTTTCATGTCTGTTCTTGTCTACGGCGCATGGGAGGCGTTGGAGGGCCCCTACCCTAAGAGTATCTGGTCCATCGCACAGGTTGCTATATTCGGTTTTTATTTCTGCGGCACCGCAATGACTATTCTTGGTCCCCTGCTCTGCCTGAGCCCCTCCGGACGTTCGCCCCTGGATCGGATTTTCGGAACGCGGATAGTTCGAAGAACCTCGGGCGACGATTAGAGTAAGGTCGGAAACTCGGGTAATTTACGCGACGTCTGGTTCCGGTCCGATAGAGTTGACCGCAATGAACGACGACCCCTTCAAACCAATTCCCGAAGCCCAGGCCGAAAATCATAATCAAGGCGACGCTCAGCTACGCGAAAAGCTTCTCGGAAGAAGATTCGCCGCCTGGTGCATCGATATGCTGGTAATTCTTTTTCTTATTTTCCTGGTCATGTTCCCCTTTCGCTTTATGGAGCTGGAAACTAAATTCCTGGTGCGCCTACTCGGCTTCGTAGTTGTAGCTGTTACGCTCTCGATGGGCATGCTCTTTACATTCGTGCGTAGTCCGGGTCTCGTGCTCATGAAACTGCGAGTGACGGCGCCTGAATTTTCCATTTCCAGCCGTAAGTTGCGTGGTTCCCGCTTGCCCGGACTGCCGACCATGTTTATCGCCGTGGGGCTCAACATAGGGTCAGGCCAGGACCCGTCCCTATCTTCCACGACGGCGCTCGTAGCAGCGATCGTCGTTAATGCGGCCTTCTTCAGTCAGGTCGTGGCCGCTCTCATGATTTTATTCGGCAAGGGCGATTCGCCGATGGACCGGATGTTTGGGACGCGGATTGTGAGAGCATCTTGAGAGGAACGACGGTTCCCGTTCTTTTCTAATAAGCATGCAAGAACCAGTCAGCTAAGAACGCTCATGAAGAATCCCTACAAGGCTAGCGAAGGCGATGTCCCGTCGCCTGTTTATCCGACGGACGGCGGGCGGCTTTTTGCGCGGCGTTCGCTGGCATGGGTCATTGATGGGCTCGTGTTTCCTGGAAGCTTGTTTCTATTTGCGGCTACGATCGTGAATTTCGTCTATGTACAGGATGAGTTTCGCCGGCATTTGCTTCTTGATTTCGGGCTTTCAATACTATTTGGTGGATGGGCGCTCATGTCGGTCATTGGGCGCACCCCCGGGCTGATAATTACGGGCTTGCAAATCGAGCACGCGGGAGCTCGTGTGGGTCGATTCTTGCGAGCTTCTCGAGTATTCGGTTTGCCCTTTATCGCGGTTGCCGGTGCCGTGAACAAAGTGATATGGGATATGGAATGGACTGAATTCACCATTTCATACATGCCTGCTATTATGGGCGTGGTCGGAGTGAGCATGGCGATTGTCGGCCCCCTGCTCTGTCTGTCCCGCTCCGGTCTTTCGCCTCTGGATCGAATGTTCGGCATGCGCATCGTCCGCAAAAACTAGATCGCCCTACCCTTCACTATACTTCAAAACAAGTACCCGGTTGGAAATCGCCCGAATCCGTTCCGACGTAACCCAGGGGATTGGGAAGCATCCGAGTCCCAGCGATTTCGCCCTCGAATAAATCGTACTGGTGGCCGAATATCCAGGCGTCGGTGCGATGCCCTTTTCAATCAGGCGATAGTCGTTCAAGCGCGCCGCGACGATGAACTTCACGCCGCGATGCATGTGGGTTCCGTTGTTGAGCTTGATATGATTCGGGGCGATTCTCCGAGAATTCCAGGTGCAGGTCGGATGTGTACTGGATTTTCAAGCCAACTAGAAATCTTCCGGCGGCTTGGAGCGCGTGGGTTGCCTTGATTGGATGACGCAGGTCATGGGGGCGAAGCCGTTCTTTGTGAGGCCTCGCGTGGCTCGCTCCAGAGTCCTTCTCGAAAGGGTGCACTCGAGGTTCCGAATTTCATAGCCGCGTCTTTTTTGGGCGGCCTTCCATTCCTTGATGCGAATTTGAATGGAAGCGGAATAGCGCCGGATTCGAATCAGTCGAGCCGGGATTCCTGAAACGTGAAACCGCAGGAGTCCGCTCGAATTTATCGTAAACGAATTGCCGGAGTCTTTGCCGGTCTCCGGGTCATCATATATTATCAAGCCGCCCCCGATCCCGTCGGCGCGATTGTAGAGATGCAATAGTTCCGGCATCTTGAAATTGCGTGGATCTATGTCCTTTTGATTCTTCGATATCTGACGGCTATGGATCCAGGCCCGTTTGAGCGATAGCGACGACGCATAATGCCAGACACCGGTGCCGGGGGTATCGGTCTTGATGGTTCCGCAAACGAGGAGTTTCGAGCCGTAAAAAACCTGTTTTATAACCTTTGAATTCCGGTCCGGCTTTGCGTGCATCGCCGCGCCTTTTGGGTCCAGTAGCCAGTGGGATTTACAGCCGGGGATCTCCTGGTAGCCCCGGGGTTTGCAGGACGGCAACACCAGCAAGCTCCCAAATAAAAACAATAGGAAACTTCGGTATGGAAGTAAGCGCATCAGGTTCACTTGAATGGGGCGCCCTACTTCACCGCGCCGTACTTTTTCAATAATACAATCACCTGGCGATACCAGGCGACTTGTTCTCCGCCCCGCATATTCATCATTTGCCGGGCCAGATTCAGCGGTGTTTGACCGTCTCCGTCCACCAGCTTCGGGTCGGCGCCGTTTTCGAGCATCCATTTCGTCAGCTTCACATTGCCCTTTAGAACAGCCATTGACAGAGGTCTATATCCCCTCTCGTTTTTATGATTGATGTCCGCGCCGGCGGCTAGGAGCAATTTCGCCACATTGGGGTGGTCCTGGCTGATGGCCTGAAACAGCGCCTCGTTCAGATGAGGTTTCTTGATTGTCGCGCCTGCTTTTTTGAAGTAAGCCTTCGTGATGACCGTTGAGCCGCCGAACGCGGAATACCAGAGCGTAGTCAAGCCGCGGGAATCGGGCTTGAGGAATTCGCTTCCGCGACGCAACAGGTTTTCGGCGATCTTGATGTATCTGAAACGGTCATCGCCTTCATGCCACCTGGACCGGCCCGCGCGAATCAGGGCGAGTTGCAGAAGGCTTAGATTGATTTCCAGGCTTTCGGGCGTCCAGGTTACCCGGTAATTCGGCTTCGCGCCGGCATCAAGGAGGGCATTGACGACGCCCGGATTCCCGCCCAACACGGCTCCGATCAAGGGCGCTTTGCCTTCTCGATTTCCTTTTCGCGGGTCCGCCTTGTATTGGAGCAGCAGCAACGCGGCCTTTACATGATTGCGGTAGGTTGCGTTCAACAGGGCTGAATTGCCGTTAAGGTCGGTCGCGTTCGGCTTTGCTCCTTTCAACAGCAGGAACCTTATTATTTCAAGTCTGGATTCGAATTCCGCGGCGGCGGTCACCAGGGGCGGTATTCCGCGTCCGTTTACCGCGTTCACATTTGCCCCCGCCTGGACGGCGGCTTTCACCTCCGACAACTTACCGTCGATGATCGCGTTGAAAAGGCGAGTGGTGAGGGGCGATACCGAGGGTGCCGAGTCCCCGCCATTATCTCCCGAGCCTTGTCCGGATAGGGGGCCGGCCATGAAAGAGCTCAGAACAAAAATTGATATGAGCAGGAGCGTCTTCTTTTTCATTCCGTGAGCTTGCCCGCGCGGTCGTGTCGGTCAAGTACCTCT
>CAZGYS010000405.1:0-6291 GCA_964530305.1 uncultured Leptospiraceae bacterium | reverse complement strand
CTGGATGCCCAGCTCATTGTTGATCATGAAATTGCCGGCGTTTTCATCCGTGAGGGTCTCGCCCTTCGTCTGGGCGTAGGCCTTGTAGGCTTCGAAGGCCGGCTTGCCGTCCAGCTCATGCAGAATATTGCCTTCCGCTTTCGTAACGCGCATGCGATCCGTCTGGGGGGAAAGACCGTGACGCACGCCGATGCCGAAGGGTTTTTTCGAGAAGAACTGCACCATTACGATGGCGTCATTGTAGGCCTGGGTTCCGGCGAAGATATAGGTCTTGTCGAAAGCGCCGTTATCGCCCGCGGTTCCGCCCACGATCTGAGTGGAGAGGCCGGCCATGTCCTGGATTATGTCCACCATGCCTTCGCCGTTGCCGGCCAGGCCGTCGGCCATAACCATGATGGTCGAGTGACCATAACCCTGCTGAAGCATTTTGCGCTGGTTGTCCTTGAAGTTACCAAGCGCCCCGCGAATGGAATTTTCGTAGTTACCTTTCAGGCCCTTGGCCGCGCGGATTACCTTGAGAAAATCGTCCGAGGCGATGGCCATGACCGAGACGGAATTCTTTCCGCTGGTTTGCTCATTGAACTCTCCCGCCGTCGTGCAACCTACGATGGAATCCGTACCCACTACGCCGCGTACTCCCTGGAGTAATTCGCCGTAATCATAGTTCGTCGAGCAGAACACCACCGCCAGACTTACCTGGCGTCCGCCCAGGCCGGCAATGGCCTTTTCCGCCGCTTCGCGACCCGCCGCGCTCGACGCGCTGTTGTTAGAATATCCCGTTCCGGTCGTAGTACCCATTTTCCTCTCCTAATCGATTTTAACCTTTGTAACCAGTTGCTGAACGTAGTTCGTAAAATTACCGAATTCCTCGGAGATGGCTTCCAGGCTGCGCGTTCCGTTGAGCACGTCCTGGATCTCCATGGTGATGCTGAGCATTTTATCGCTCATGTAGCGCGCGGACTGCTTTTGCTCCGCCGCGGCCGACTCGATGTTGCGGGTGAGTTCATTGAGCACCCGCACGCCGCCGGCGATATCCGTAATGCGAGCAACCTGCTGGTTTAACAGTTCGCGCACGCGTTCGGACGAGTTCGTGATCTTCTCCGTGCCCTGGGAACTGGTGCGCAGGGAATCGCCCAGTTCCTCGACCGAGACGCTGCCGGCTTCCACCGCCGTGTGAGTCTCCTCCACCAGGCGATTGATCTCCTTCACGCTGCCCGCGGTTCGCTCCGCCAGCTTGCTGACTTCATCCGCCACCACCGCGAAGCCCCGCCCGGCCTCTCCGGCGCGCGCCGCCTCGATGGAAGCGTTCAGGGCCAACAAGTTCGTGCGATCCGAAATCTCCGTGATGATACCCGTAATATCGGCGATGGCCCGGGAGCTTTCGCTGATGCGCCGCATGGCATCCGTGGCCCGGGTCAGCACGTCCACCGCCTTGCGCGAAGCACCGGAGGAAGACTCGGAAATTTGGACGAGTTCCGCCATGGCGGCTTCCAGCTCACTGATGGAAGCGGTCAGGCCGCCGACGTTTTCATTGATTTCGCCCGTGCCCCGCGCCGCCTGCTTAATATGCCGTTCCACTTCCTCTACGGCGGTGCTGAATTCCTCCACCGTGGCCGAGGCCGTCTGAATGGAATCGCTCTGGACGCGCGCATTGTTCGTAAACGTGCGCGAAAAGCCGACCAGCTTCTCATTCATCTCCGCGCCGGCGGCCATGGAATCCCGTAACTCCAGAAACAAACCGGAAACATTCCCCGCCATGGACGCCACCAGACCGCTCACGGCGTCGGCCTGGGCCGCTTCCGGAGCATGGCCGTTGGCGCGAAAGTCCAACTCTCCGGCCCGCCGCAGTCGCTCCAGCGTATGATCGCCGCCGCCGGAGGACGACTCCCCGCCCTGCTTCAGAAACGCCGGCACTGCTCCGGCCAGCAGGGGAACTATAATATAAACGAAAGCATTCACGACCGTAACTTCGGATGCGGGCAGACCGAGCACTCCCTGGGGAGCAAGCCAGGCAATCACCGGCGCCGCCCCGTTCACGATTATGAGTAGAATGGCGGCCGCCCAGAACGCGCGAAGGGAATCATTGTAAAGAAGCGTGCCTGCCAGCACGGGCGCGAACAGAATCTGAACCATGGGCGTGCCGGGAGCCGACTGAATCAGCAAACCCACCGCGAGCACGTGCAGGAGCGACGAAGCGACGTCAAAACCCCGCACTGGTACCAGTCCGAGAATCAGGCCCAACGCGAAAATCGCCGGAGGCAGGAAAAAGAAGACTTGAGACCGATTGCTCAATGAGTGGCCCAGCATAATGGCCAGAACGATCAGTTGGAGGGCCAGGAGCAATATGGTGCTCCTTTTTTTTAAGTTATTAAGAATAGACCCCATGCATTCTCAAATGCCGCGCACGATTACGTATTCGGCAAACTGCGATTTTAATCAGCAAGGAGAATAGTCAATCACATATTCCGTCACGAAATCGATATAAACTGATGATTCGGGACCGGGTTTGCGTAACCGTTTCAGGAGCTTCAGTTAAGCTCGACGGTGACGGCGCAGGAAGCGCGTTTCGCTTTTTCCAGGGCCGCTTCCAGCGAATCGCCCAGAGCCAGCGCGACCCCCATGCGCCGACGCCCCTTAACTTCCGGTTTACCGAAGAGGCGAAACCCGGTATCGGGCTCGGCCAGGGCCTTTTCCAAACCGGAGAAACGCGGGCGATCCGAATCGCCGTCCACCAGCAGAACGCTGGAGGCCGCCGGCCCGAACTGGCGCAGGCCGGGAATGGGGAGGCCCAGAATCGCCCGGGCGTGAATGGCGAACTCCGAAAGGTCCTGGGAAATCAGAGTCACCAGTCCGGTATCATGGGGCCGGGGCGAAACCTCGGAAAAGTATACATGGTCTCCCTTGATGAACATCTCGACGCCGAAGAGACCGCGTCCACCCAGGGCGTCGGTGATCTTAAGGGCGATTTCGCGGGCTTGTTCCAGGGCCGCGGGCGTCATGGGCTGGGGCTGCCAGGATTCGCGGTAGTCCCCGTCCACCTGGCGATGCCCGATGGGTTCGCAAAAGCCGGTGCCGCCCGTATGGCGATACGTAAGCAGCGTGATCTCGTAGTCGAAATCCACGAAGCCCTCGATGATGACCTTCCCCTGCCCCGCGCGACCACCTTCTTGAGCGTATTGCCAGGCCTTATGGATGTCCTCGACTTCGCGCACGACACTCTGGCCCTTGCCGGAGGAACTCATGATGGGTTTGACCACGCAGGGACGACCCAGCTCTTCCACGGCGGCGCGGTATTCGTTTTCGTCGGCCGCGAAACGATACGGCGAACAGGGCAGCTCCAGCTCCTCCGCGGCCAGGCGACGAATGCCTTCCCGATTCATGGTAAGTTTAGCGGCTTTCGCGGTGGGGATGACGTGAAAGCCCTCTCCTTCCAGTTCCAGCAATGTATCCGTGGCGATGGCCTCAATCTCCGGCACGATGTAGTCGGGCTTTTCTTTTTCGATGACGGCGCGCAGGGCGTCTCCGTCCAACATGGAGATGACATGGGAGCGATGGGCAACCTGCATGGCCGGCGCGTTCGCATACCGATCCACGGCGATCACCTCGACGCCCAGTCGCTGTAATTCAAGGACTACTTCCTTGCCCAGTTCGCCCGAACCGCACAGCAGAACTTTCGTAGCCGCGGGGGATAAAGGTGTGCCGATGGAAACCGTTTCGCTCATGAATGGACTTTCCCGAGCACGGGCGATGGGCGGCAATTAAAATATGGCACGGAAGGCGGCCTATTTCCCTTCCGCGCGAATCTCGGCCCTGCGACGTTCGGACGGGAAACGAATAATACGACCGGTTTCTCGAGGCTCTTCCTCGATCACGTTCCCACCCGTACTACGGTACAAGTCGAATTGAAGATCCACGAGATAACAATAAAAGTCCGACAACTCATCCAGGACGGCGGGCTCCTCTTCCAGGCGGACGCGCCGCATACACTCATCCACCGCCTTTTGCAGATAGTCGAAAGCCAGCTTCGATTCCATGGAGACATGATAGCAAGCGGCTGGGACGAAATCGACCAGGCTCCCACTGCGGGCCCGAATAATTTCTGCACATGCTGCACGAAAAAAATGCCGGCCGAATACCTCGCCGTCAACTACTTTAACATTAAAGCATTTGGCGCAAGGATATTCACTCTCGGCGGGCGCGCGGCGGGGAGAGCCCACACAATGCTTTAACATTAAAGCATCTGGAGAAGAAAATGAAAATGAGAGCATTTTTTGAAAGCAATGAGGCGAAGGCTTCGAATTTCATATCCTCGCCATCGGAGCGGCGGCGGCACTGGCGATCATGGGAGCGGGGAAACACTCCGTCGACGAGATAATCGCCCGGCGGCTGCAATGAGCGAACCTTAACTCCCATGAACGGGTAATTTCACGTGAACCGAGGTGCCTTGCCTCGGTTCGCTGCGAATCTTAATGGAGCCGCCGTAGAGATTGACGATTTTCCTCACGGTACTCATCCCGAGGCCCGTACCGGTATCCGGTCGCGTTGAAAAGAAAGCATCATATATGCGAGCCAGGTTTTTCTCTTCCATGCCTTCGCCGTTGTCGGCGACGGTGAGCCGAAAGGTCTCATCGGCGATATCGCATTCCACGCGTATGCTTCGCTCTCCGGCCTTCGCCGTCAGCGCGTCCCGAGCATTGAGCAGAATGTTCTCGACCAGCGAACGAAAATGCGCCTCCAGTCCCGTCACGGCCGACGGGTCCGACAACACCAGTTCGACCCCGACATCGTCGCGCGCGAAATCCGACTCATGGTCGGCGACAATCCCGCGAATCAAAGCGCTTATATTGACGGCTTCGCGTTCACTCTCCTCCTGACCAAGGCGCGAATAATCCATAATTTGCTGCGTAATTTTCAAGCCACGCGAAGTAGCCTTATATACGATTCCTAGAATCGAATCCAGGTGCTCTTCATTGCCGAACACTTCCCGCAGGATCGCCAGCACCCGCCGCATCTGCTCCGGTCCGAGCAAGGGCTTCAAGTATTCGTGCAATTCCTTCAAGCGACGCCCATTGCGAAGGTTTACGCTCACGGCGGGCCCGGACTGGTTAATACCCAGGGCCTGCTCCACCACCAGGCGCGAACCGGCCAGGGCGTTACGCATTTCATGAGCGAAGCCGCCGGCCATCTGGCGCTCCACGGCGTCCTTCTCCAGCTCCAGCAGGCGCTTTTGTGCTTCGCGCAGTTCCCGCGTCCGCTCCTGAACGTTCTGCTCCAGATTCGCGTAGAGCACCGCGTGTTCCAGGGAGATGGCGATTTGCACCGAAAGCAAGCGCAGGAGCTCCAGGCGATCTGGCGTGAAGGCATCGGTGGTGAGTTTATTCTCCAGATACAAAATGCCGGTCAGATGATTCTGGTGCAGAATGGGCATACACAGCACCGAACGCGGCTGAACACGCAGAACATAGGCATCGTTCACGAAGCGTCCGCGATTGCGAGCGTCGTTGAGTACGAGACTTTCGCGCATGCGCACGACGTAATTCAAAATCGCCTCGGGCACTTCCTTATACTCCTCCAGGGGAATCCTTTGCAGTACGCGGGCGTCGTCCTCGTGGACCGTGCTCTCCCCGGCGACGAACAAACCCTCGTCCCGATTCAGGATTACCACCGCCCGCTCGGCGCCGGCGTTTTCCATGACGATGGCTACCAGCTTTTCCAGCAGCTTGCGCAGGACGATTTCGTCGGCGACGGTCTGGGACACCTTGATTACGGTGCGCAGGTCCAGGGCGTCCCCGGACGAGGTGGAACTGATCGTACCCGCCGTGAGCGACGAAGGAGATACGCCGTCGGAGGTCGAGGAACCGGATTCGCTTCCCGACGCCATGCCCCGCAGGAACCGGGGGTAACGCTTTTCCAGAATGCGCAAGCGAGGCGAATGCCCGAACTTACGATAGGCATAGTAGGCTTCGCGCATATACAACGACGCGAAGCGATTGCGACCACGTCCGGCGTAATAGCGGGAAGCACATTCATTGGCGATGCCTTCCACCATGAAATAATCGTTCTCCCGGGCCGAGTCCGCGGCTTCGTCGTAGAGGTGTTCGGCTTCTTCCCGCCGACCGTCCAGTCGCGCCAGTTCGGCCCTAACCAGCGCCAGCATGTGCGCGTAATTCGCCGGGCACGAATCGGCCAGGCGCCCCAGAAAAACCTGGTTCCCCTGGATTCGCTCCCGATAGGCCCGCGCCGTATCTGAGTCCAACCCGCCCTCGTCGATGAGGCCGATGCGAATCAAGG
>CAZGYS010000404.1:0-6303 GCA_964530305.1 uncultured Leptospiraceae bacterium | reverse complement strand
GAATCGTGGGAACTCGGGTTCGCGCCGCCGTCGGGAGGCTTGTCCCAAAGACACCGGGGCTTTCACAGCCGGCCCGCGACTTTGGATTAATTATGGAATAAGTTCAAGAACGTCGCCGCGCGAAAACGCGGCGACGATCGTTTCGTTTCAAGAAACCCGGGTGATTCCTTCGTTTACAATCTCCAGGGTTTGCACCATGGTTTCACCGCCGGTAGCGTTAAAACCGGTGACCTCGTACTTGGTCGGCCACGCTTCGACGATTTCCCAGCGAGCCTTGTCGTTGCCTTCGTCGTCGATGAGAACGAGCGAAATGCTGCGACGAGCCGCGCCCGCGCCGAAGTCCTGAGCCAGCTTACGCCAGTTGTAAAGGTCCACCGAGTCGGTCAGACCTTTCTTCAGGGTCAAGTTCGAGTACGTGTCCAGCGTGGAGAGCTTTCGCACGGTCGTGGGGTCGGTTCCTTCCCGGTAGTCCGTGGTCTGGGTCTCCGTCGTCGGAATACTGGCTTCCGAAAAAGCCGCGGTTTGAATGCCTTCGATTTCCACGCGGAAACGAAAGCCTCTATACGGATCAATTCTTACACCTGTGGGCATATTATTTCCTCCTATCCTGCTTCTGAACGTTGTTCGCGTTCGATTTCAATCAAGCACCGGCCTGCGTTTGCTGGCTGATCCTGATGATTACGAACTCGGCGGGCTTAACAGGTGCTACACCGACCTCGACAATCAATTGTCCCGCGTCGCGAACCTCGGGAGGATTGTTTTCCCCATCGACTTTCACGAAGAATGCTTCCTCGGGAGTAGCGCCGAAGAGTGCTCCATCGCGCCAGACTCGCGTGAGAAAAGCGGTGAGAGTTCTCTTAACATTACCCCAGAGTACGGGATCATTGGGTTCGAATACGACGAACTGCGTACCCTGATCAATGGACTCCTCCAGGAAGAGCATCAGACGACGAACACTTACGTAACGCCATTCGGCGATATTAGACAGCGTTCGCGCGCCCCAGATGACGATTCCGGAATCCGGAAATTTGCGAATCACGTTAACGCCCAGCGGATTGAGAACGTCTTGTTCGCCTTTCGTGATCAACTGCTCGATGTCCACGACGGAGTTCAGGAAACCGTCGGCGATACCGGCGGGAGCCTTAAAGACGCCGCGAACGGAGTCCGTGTTCGAATAGGTACCGGCCACGACGCCCGAGGGGGGAACCATGCGGGTTTGCCCGGTCAGGGGATCGTTCACGGCAACCCAGGGGTAGTACATCGCGCCGTAGGTTGAGTTAAAAGCCTGGCCGGAATAGGTACCGGTACCTTGCTTGTAATCTTTCGCCTCCAGCGGGGTGATACCCAGGGGCGGGTCGACGATAAAGAAACAGTCGCCTCGGTTTTCGCAATAGTTCAACGCCGCCAGGGTACTGTTTCGATCGCCTTCCAGATCCGGAATCGCGACGATATTGATATCGTCGATGGGATCGAAAGCGAAGATGCCGCTACGATCCGCTTCATTTCCGATGTAGTCCGGAGCCGTGGTCCCGTCACTACCCAGAGTCAGGGCTTCCCAGGTGTTCGCGGGCGTGTTCCCGGGACGTTTGTTGTTAAGCGTGCGTCCTGCTTCGTCCGTGGGATCCGCGATGTAGGTAAGGCGCACGAACGCGGCCGCGCCGTTGACGACGGATACCATCGTATCGCCGTTCAGGTTGTCGAATTCCTCGATCACGTAAACGGAATCGGGATTTGACGGAAATTCGTCGGGATGCAGCTCCTGGTAACGAACGGTCAGTTTGAAATAGTCCGCGTCACCATTGCCCGCGTCGCTAATCGCGTATTCCACGCGATTGCCCCAGGCGCCAACGGAACTTGCGTCAATTTGCAGCAGCGGATCTCCGTCTCCTACTTCATTTTCAGTCGCGCTTGCGGCGGTTGCGCCGGTGCCCGCGACCCGAACTACATAGCATCTGGTACCGCCTTCCGCGAAAAACGAAAATACGCTGTACGCCAGATAACTATTGGGCAGAAATCGCCCGAATTCGTTTACGAACTGAGTATAGTTCGTAATCAGTTTCGCCGTGTCGGTGTCGCCGCGTTCAGCCAGACCAACGAAGGCACCCGTGGATGTTCCCACGCCTTCGATTGCCTGTACGCCCGCGGGCACTTCCTCGATGAATACTCCCGGTGAGAGATAAGTCGGCATATCGACCTCCTTGATTCATTTTCCAAAACATTAAGTATGATCTTTAATGTTTGCGTAGACTTTCGCGACCGCCGTCAACAAGCCGGCAGGGAAAGTGTAAAGTTATGGTTTTGACCCCGTCGAATTCTTCTGAAGAGAGTTCTCGTAACGTATCCGGGTTTGGAGGCCTTCATGGTTACAAACTCGCCCCAGAATCCCGCGGGGACGTCGTTGAAATACTGCTCAATTCTACCGTCGGAAATCGTATAGGCTGCTCGTCCCTTTTCGATTATTTCCACCAGGGCATCCTCCAGATGCTGACCGCCGCTCCTTACGCGAACGCGAACCCTTGTCGTGTCCGAGGTAATATTCGTATTCATAACGACTGAAAAATTGGTAATCGCGTTCTTGTTTCCTTGCACGGCGGGAGTCGCTTCCTGAAATCCTTCCTGGTTGATCGTCAGGTCGACCGTTTCCACCGACTGCGAAACGACGGGCATGAGCATAACGTTCCCGAAGGCATCCGTCATCCCGTTGACGCCGTAGTTCGGCGCGCTAACCGCGGCTTGAGTGACATAGTAACCGCCCGGCCCCGTCACCGTGCCGCTTAACTGGGCTACGGCGGGCGGTGTCGACATGGTTAATTGCGACGAAAAATTGATCGTTTCATTGCGAAGGATGGTTTGACTGGTCGTCTCATCGTCATAGCCTTCCTTCGTTATCTTAACATTCAGATTCTTACTGCTGTTCGACAAGTCGAAGAACAACACGGCACGTCCCGCGTCGTCCGTGAACGCGAAAGTAGCATAGTTATTGTTCGTAACCTCGACCTTCGCGCCGCATAGCGGCAGGTTGTTCTGGTCGGTAATCAGGGCGCGCATCAGCGTCGCGTCCTCGGGAAAAACGTAGTCAGGCAAGGGCGAAAGTAGTAAAACTTCAGCCGAAGACTTCGGATCAAGGGAAGCAGTATCCACCGATAAAGGCGTAAACAGTCGGTAAATCGACGAGAGCACCTCCACCGAATACGTCGCGTCGGCAAGGTTGGTAAAAAGTACATACCCCTCGGGATGGTAGACCGGCTCGGTAACTACGCCGTCGAGCTTGACGGTAACCTCTTCCGTGACGGGCTCTCCCGTAAACGCATCCACGGGAAGAAAAGCCGCGGAAACAACGGTACTCTTTGTTTCGACAATAGCCAGATCCATGTTCTGTTACCCCTCGTCCGGAATGGAATAAATGACCTGACGCTCGACCACGCGCGTTACTTCCTCTACGCGCTGACTGGGCACGTACACCGGCGACACCACGAACGGCACGGCCAGGCGATACGCCTTATTGGGAAACGCGGTCCACAATTTCTCAATTTCATCCACGGAAAGATCATCCGGCACGATACGTAATTCTTCATTACCCTGTTCCACCAGGGCGCCCTGCAAATCCGGAGCGCGAAGAATCGAATTATCGTAGAAAGCCAGCATCAGCTTCTCCATGATGATGTGTTCAGTCTCATTGTTGTTGGAAAACGGCGTCATCAGATACATGAGATCCAGCACCATGGGGTTGGCTTGCTTCTGGTTAATACTCGGACGCTCACTCGGCAGGTTTCGCAGAGCTTTATTGTAGCGAACCTTATACAGAAAAAGAGAAAGCCGCGGGCTTCCGCCGGCGTTCACTTCCGCCGGCGAATCGAGCTTTATCGCATTTGGATTGGAAAGTTCGGAAATATTACTCTGCAGAAACACTTTAAGCGTCTCGCTTACGTCCTTTATAACTGTAAAACTCGGAGTCATACCTGACCGCCTCCCCGCGAAACACGCAAACTACCTTTCGGCTTCGCGCCAAGCCCGGGCATGGAAGCACTCAAAGAATCGCATCGCAACCCCTTTTCGCGTACGAGCAGCCATAAAAAGTAGAACATGATTACCTACGCTTCGCGAACAACATTAAGCGCGAAACGCGACGACAACATTGACGAAAGAGCATCGCGACCCGCAAGCACTCCACGCCTTTACCGAAGAAAAAAACTTGTAGAGTGTACAGCGGCGATGCAAATCAATCACATCGCGCACGCGAAGTCGTCAGACAAGGCCGGCCTTTCGCGTACCCTTGCCGCGAGCCGAAATAGGACCACTCGCCCCCTCCCCGGGCTCGAGGTAATCGTAGTATTCACCCAGGTCGGCGCGAAGTAGAGGCTTGCTTTCCTTTTGCATTTCGTGACGAACGCCCAGAACGATTTCGCGCATGGATATTTCCCCGGCGCCCTTAACCGCGTGAAAAGCCGCCTGAAGAAGAATGTTCTTTATATTGGCTCCGGAGAGATGCAACTTTTCGGCTAGAAACGTAAAGTCAACGTCCGACGCGACTCTAGCCTCGGGCGGCACGGCTTTTTTCCATATCTCCAACCTTTCGCGAGGGCCGGGCATGGGAAATTCAATCATGAATTGCAACCGGCGCAGGAACGCATCGTCTATATTCTCCGACAGGTTCGTAGCTAGAATCGTTATCCCCGTATACTCCTCCATCCTCTGGAGCAGATATCCCACCTCGATATTCGCGAAACGGTCGTGCGCGCTCTGAACCTCGCTTCGCTTGCCGAAAATCGCGTCGGCTTCGTCGAAGAACAAGATCGCGTGAGCGGTTTCAGCCTCCGCGAATATGCGCGACAGATTCTTTTCGGTTTCGCCGATGTATTTACTGATCACGGTGGAAAGATCCACCTTGTACATTTCCAACCCCAGCTCCGCGGCCATTATCGTCGCCGCCATGGTTTTTCCCGTCCCGGAAGGGCCGGAGAACAGCATATTCAAACCGCGCCCCGCGGCGATGACCTTCTCAAAGCCCCAGCGTTCGAATATTTCTTCCATATATTGAACTTGCGTACAGGCTTCGCGTAGCTTGCCAATGTGTTCCTCAGGTAAAACTATGTCACCCCAGCCGAATTTAGTTTCGACCTTGCCCGCCACATCGCCCAGGCGGCGATTGCTTTGAGAACGACATCCCTCCAGGATATTGGCCTTGTTTAATGAGGCTCCCGGCCCTCGCTCAAGAATTGCCTGGTTTTGCGCGAAAGAGGCCGCCGCGCGAATCCTACCGGCGGTGAACTTAAAGCGCCGAGCCAGATCTCCGGCATCGAGGGCGGCCTCTTCCAGCTTCAGGCCTTCCAGGGCTCGCAACCATATCCTTTCGCGGCTACTGGTGGACGGTATGGGAATCTCAATCTCGGTATGGCGAAGCATTTGCTCCGGGGTAAGTTCGAGTCGCTCTTCCCTGGGGAGAATAACTATGAGGGGAACCGGCATCTCTTCGAGCACTTCCAGGAGGTAGCTAAACCAGGTCTTTGAGATAACTTCTCCCGGCTCCAGTTCGTCCAAAACAATTTCAAAATTCCAGAGCAGGGCCTCCCTTACGCAACGAAAGAGTATTTCGCGCGCGGTTCTCTCGTCAAAACCTCTCAACCGGGCTAGACGTAAGCGCAGACAGCCTTCCGATCGCTCCCCGGATATCGCCGCGGCAATCCGGGTCAATTCGGTTCCAGCTTCGCCGCGAAGAACGAGAACTCCCTCGAGCGGCGCTGAAATAATATTAGCGAGAGTTGTCCCTGGAACTTCATTATGGGCAACGCTCTCAATTTCCTCCATCCTGAGCGATTCGCCAACCGACAATACCCTGTGCGTCGCTTCGTCCAGGTCGTCGGAACCACATAAGAATCTTAAGATTCGAGGCTCCAGTGCGATTGGACTGGAGCCGGGCATGCCTTGCGGCGGCTCCGCGGGCTCTTCTATACGCAACAGACGGTACTTAAACAAGGGTCCCGCCCCGGAACAGATCCGAGTGATGTTAAGCCTGGTTTCAATTGAATCGCCTAGAACCGTGAGAAACAATCTTGCGGTGGCGAAAGGTGATGTGGGATCTTTTTGAACTCGCGCGTACTCTCCACCCATGAGCGGATCAATCTCTTGAACGAAACAGAATATAAGCATGTCGCGCTCCAACGCGCTGAGGCCGAAGATCCGCTCCAATACATTAAGTCGTTCGAACGCGCTCAAATCCGCGGGTCCATGTTCTCCGGGCATTTCATCGCGTTCGAACGACTTAATGTATTGGAGCGGAAGAGCGTCGTGTAGGGAAAGAGTGTA
>CAZGYS010000403.1:0-6318 GCA_964530305.1 uncultured Leptospiraceae bacterium | reverse complement strand
CCGCTTTCGTATGCCTGATGGGCTTTATACGCGGCGAGTACAGCCATTCCCGCCGGACCCGCGGCGATGGCGGCGACGCTGGCCACCGTTTCCATCTGCTGCTTCTGCTGGGCCTGCTTCTCCGCCTTCTTTCGATCACGCCCTTTCAACGCCGTAGCCAGGCCCTCGATGCCGGTGGCGTCTTCGATGGCCTGATACATCAAGCTGGTAGCGTTTTCATTCACCGCGTCCTCGAAGGACTTACCGGCCACTAGACTCGCGGCGATGCCCGCGGGCAGACCGGTGGCTTTGGACACGGCTTGCGTTTTCAGGTTTTCGGTTTCGCTCTTAATATATGATTTCGTCGCGTCGTGAAAGGACTGACCGGAGAGCATATTGCCGAACAGGCCGGCGGGCAGGCCCGTCGCCTCGGCGATGCCGTTCGAGATGACCTGGTTACTCACCTGCGCGAAGGACTCGGTTAGACTGGCGCCGCCGACCATGCCCATGACAATCTGGCGCAAGAGTCCACCGAAGGGGCCCTTCTTCGCCTTCTTGGCGGCGATGGCCGAGCCGATTTCCCATTCGCGATTCGTAATGTACAACTTCTCCAGCCTATCGCGCTCGGTCTCCGCGTCCTTGAGTTTCGTGTCGGCCGCCTCGATGACTTTTTTATGCGATTCCTGATTCTCTTGAAGATTCTTCTCGAACTCGGCCTTGATTTTTTCCGCGTCCCAATCGGCGAATAGATCGCCGGTCTTGGAAAGCAGCACGGCGGGCGGAGCGTTCATCTCCACTTCCTGATCCGTGTATTCGGGTTGATAGTGGCTGGCCTGCGTTCCGTCGCCGCCGACGCGCTTGGCCACGCCGGACTTAATGGAGCGCACCGCCTTGATGCTGCCGTCATCGCTGATGCTCACGCGGAAGCCCTTCGCGCGCAGCTTGCCCGCCATGGTCTCCACCGCATTGCGACGCGCGTTTTCCGCTTTCTCGTTCATAGCCTCGGCGAGACCGAGATTTAGAATACCTTTAGACGTCTTCTGGAAAGCCGAAAGCAGATTGTCCACCGCCGCGCCGTCCGGCAGATTCGCCGAGTTCGGGCCACGCAGACCACGCGCCGCTTCGCGCAGACGAGAAAACGTATTGTTCACGGCCAGACTTCCCGCGCTCAATCCACCGGGCGCGGTGGGGGCCTGTTCCAGCAGGCGATTTACGATATCAGCGGCGTCAACTCCGGTGCCGCCCTTTGCCAGGGAAGCCTCTTTCTTCTTTTTCAGGTCCGCCTTCATCACCATGTAGCTGCGCTTGCCCGCGCGATACTGCTGGGCCATTTTGTGCTGCCACTCGGCCTGCTCTTGCTGTAGTTTAGCGGTCGCGGCGGTGTATGTGTTCGCGGCGGCCACGCGTTGAGCGTCCGCGGCGGTTTTCCAGACGGCGTAGTCCGCCTTGTATTTCGTCACCTGCGCTTCCCAGTTCAGGATGGAAGGCAGAATATTATCGGTCCAGTTCTTGGCCACCGGCGCCAGGTTGTCGACGTAACCTTTCCAGACCTGTTCATTGTTGTCCGCGTTGGGATCGTACCAATCATAAGGAATGCTGACGCGAAGGTATTCCTCGTTTCGGTCTTCCCAGACTCGTCGCCAGGAACCCCGGGAACCCCAGCGCGAACTGCGGCGATACCACATCTCGCCGCGATACTTGAAGGTGCGCGTGCCCGCCCAGGAATAGGACTGATTGTGATCATGGAGCGTGTCCATCTTGAGATGATTGTCGTAGTTGTTCGTTCGCGCATGAATGTCCGGCTGATGCATGGTCTCAATCGTGCGAAATTCGCCATAGGTTCGCACGACGCCCTCGACGCGCGTCCTGTCGCCTCCATACCAGGCCATGACGGACGAAATGCGCCAGTCGCCGGGGGACCCATCGCCCTGACCGCCCACGTCAATCCACCAGTTGTTGCGCCCGCGAATGCGACCCGACCAGTTCGTGTGATTCGCGCGCGCCGCGATTTCGCGATTGGTCAGATAGGTATTCATCTGCGTGGCCAGCGTCGAAAGGGGCGCGTTGTTATCCAGGCCGGTTTGCATGGAAGTTATGAGTGCTTGCAGATCCAGACCGGCCTGATTAAAGGTACTCATGTCGGTCGTGCAGTTGTTCACCGCGTCGCAGACCTCATCACGAAAGATGCCGTCGTTCTGCAGATACGTGCCCATGGACGTGATGGTCGTCTGAATGCCGTTGCGAACCCGCTGTTCGTAGCTCTCGAAGGTGGCCATGTTCGTGAGGAACTCGGTCTCCTTATTGTTGAGCGTTTGCATGAAGTCCTGGTATTCCTGATCCAGCATGCCCCGCGCGGAGTTAAACTGATACAAACCGTCCGTGACGGCATCGCGAAAGTCGCTGTTCCATCTTTGCTCGTCCAGATCCAGGCGATTCTCCGCGTCCGCCCACAACTGCTCCGGTTTTCTTTCCACGTTGGAACGACGTTCGGTCTGGTCTTTCTTGCTGCGCGCTGAGCGAACGTCCGTGCTGGTCTTGTCTCCCGCCTCGGTCAGCTTTCGTTTGGCAAGGTCCGCCAGGAACACGTCCCGCCGGGCGCGAATCACGGCCTCCGCCTGAATTTCCCAATCCGCCAGGGCCTGACGCTTCTGAAGCAGAAGCTGGTCCTGCATGTACTTTTGATAGTCGGCGTTACTGTTGAAAGCATCCGAATGCGACACCGACGCTACATAGGTGTTAATCTGCGCGTCGACGCCCGCCTCCCACGCGGCGGTCAGGGTCGATAATCCCGCGGCGACCTGCGTCTCCCAGTCCGACTGACCGAAGGCGGTGGCCGCCTGCTGAAAGTAAGGATCAAAGTCGGTGCTGTTGAAGGCCGGCGTGGTAATCGTCGGCACGGTCACCGGCTGCGCGTGCAACGGGCGCACGAGCATCCCCAGCGGGGCGATTAATGAGACATAAAACGTCAGCAGCGCGACGGCCGCCGTGACGCGGTGCGCACCTCTCTTAAGGGCTTTTTGAGTTCGCATTCGTAGTTTCATGTTTTGGATCCGGGCGGAGTTTTCTTCATGCCCAGTTTCGCATGGTTTACTTGTCACGATCAAGTTTTAAAACTCGATTCGCGCTTAATATTGGGAAAAATCATTTAGGTTTTGGAGGGAGGGACCAGGAGTGGGGGTGGGAGTTGAATAGTTTTCAAGTGGGGAGAGTTCACTACAGCCTACCTCGCTAATTGAGGATATCATGGACGGATCGACGACCACTTAGCTCTCCCATTCGCTACTTTGAAGGGTGTTCGCCACTTATCGGAAGTACAGATGTTGAAAGCAAGTGTCCTGATGTTTGGAACCATAATCGGTTGCGCCTACAACGATCACAAAAGCATAGCCATGGGCACAAGCAGTTGTCAAAGTGATCAGTCAGATGAAAACCGTTGTACGGAATCCGGCTTGGCCAAGTTGCGTGCGAAGGAACGGGTTGTGTTATTGCAGAAGCCTACTAAAGCTGGAATTACTCAGGTAAAGAGCAAGCAGAGAATGCCCTTCTTGCAAAGGAAATCTCTGCCTCCAGTTAAGAAGCCCGGGGAAAATTTGAAGGTTGCGCAAGTTAAAACTTAAATTTTACACTCTCCGACCACGAATGCCCAAACTGGTGCATTCTGAACAATAGAGAAGCACTTACCAGGCAGCAGGAGTCAAAATGCCTATAGATCGCAACGTAGTACCAACCATCGCGTAGATTTTTCCGGACGGAATTTGATTGAAGTTGTCCATAGCAGCGTATGCTACAAGATGCCAGTAGTTTACCATAAACAACTTTTTACGTTTTTGGAGTAACCCGAACCAGGCATCATGTGAGTATACCAAAAACTCGTCGGGCATCATATCCTGTAATTTTTTCTCAAAAACAACAGAAACCTTATTTTCGTAGATTTTTCGAAGATGTGGATCGCTCGTTAGCAGACACTCTTTAACATCAATTTTCCTATTTGGTATTTCATATTGAAGGCCGTGGTATTCCGAAAAGACCATTGCTAATTGAATAGACCCGATTGCCTCCCGTCGATCAGCTATTTTATACATCTCGCCGTCGAAGGAAAAATTCAGGTCCGCTGAAATGTCCTTATTTCCCACTTTCATCCCAACCAGAATGGTGCCAGATGAATCAACGACCGATTCCCGTACCCATAGACTGGTCTCATTGTCTCGCATCAATATCCCCGGGATGTTCCATGCTTTTTCAGCCTGTTAACTTGTCGTCGCAAGATCCACTTTTCTCCTTCGCTGAGGCCATACCTATAATGCATATTTAAGATTCTTTGTTTCGCATGAACTTCCACGGCGGCTCGCGTTAATTCATCGTGGCTTTCTTTCGGGACTTTTTTGGCAATTTGAGTTCTGATTTTCGATATATCTTGAGCGAAGGTACTCCAATTTAGATTTTGGAGCCGGTGAGTAAACTCCTCCGCGACTTCAGCTCGGCTTGGATTCCTAGTTAGTAATACTTCGTCCGTCTTGGGCCTGTATTTACCACCACTCCAAAAGGATTGGTTATAGGAAACATTTGCGCCTTCAGTGGCCGGCACCTTGCCGTCCTTAATTAACTCCCTTGCTCCCTTTTTGTTTGCTGCCTTTACGAGATAGTGTAAGGGTCTATACCAAGGAATCTTCTTGTTTCCGTACGCTCCCATGCTAGCCTGTGCGGCTTGACTACCGGCACCAGTACTTCCGGACCTGGCCCTAAGCAAGAGTCCGGGAAGGCCTGCAATTGCGGTCGCGAGAGCGAATGATGTTCCCACATTTTCATTGTAACCGTTTTTGAAAGCCTGGGGACTATAATTTATCAAATTAGAGTGAGCTGCTTGTCGAGACAATACCATATCATTTGGCGCATGTTCAAGACTAAGCATACTGCCGATTACATGAAAAGCACGAGCATGAGCATAGCTCTTGCCTTCCAGGTGTAAGGCGGCATTGATTCGATTACCCTTATACCGCTTCGTTAAAAAATGCATGTTCTGGTGTAAGCCCTTACATAGACTTCCACCTCCAGAATTACATTGATTAATTTTCGCCTGAAGACGGGCTTTGATCAATTCAGCCCTTGCCTTGGCATATTCGGGATTCATCCCAGCAGCCCCGCCTCCGAATCCACCGTAGTTATGCACGATAAGGTTACGTTTAGTGACGGTATACGTGTGATTGTCCGCTACCTCCATATTGTAGACTTTTTTCAATTGCTCACGTGAACCCACAGAGGTTACAGTCAGGCCCCCAACTTCCGCCTTCGAGAGAGAATCGCTTTCAGGGAGAGAAGCATAGCCAACTAGATCTCCAAGTTGAATTTTATCAGCGCGTACCCAGCCCTTTCCAATTACGTGAAACGGATGATTTCCCGTCGCCCGAACTTGTGGTCCATTCTTATAGTTGAGCGAAAACAGCTTTGGGCTGGTGCGCTCATAGGTATTGAGTACTCGCTTGTATGAGAACTGTTCCGTATATGGATTCCATGAGAGCACCAGATCTCCCTCACGAATTTTTTCGATGGGCTTGTATCCGTTTTGTACTTTGACCAGAGTACCGCGTGGAAAACAGGTTCTTTGATGGTAGACTCCTTTGTCGTCAATGAAGCCGTCACGATCCGCCAGGTTACCTGTCGCGACACTAATATCATCCGTGATCCCGCCCAGGAAATTAGCGATAAAACCGCTACGCGATTCACCAACGCCAAATCCAGCCGTCATATCTCCGTCAATGCCCGCCATACTCGACAGCTTTTCAGCTGCTGCTAGTCCCATCAGCGTATCGGTCAACTGCCCCGAAGACAACTTACTCACTAGCTTCGGATCCATACCGTTCCGCACCAGGAGCTCTCTACGCTTCTGTAGCATTTTTGCTTCCCGCTTAACTTCAGCCAAGCCATCAATCGTCCCCTGCAACCCGGCCATGCTCTGGATGCCAGTAAACTGCGGACCAACCGCGTCAAAACTAGTCGAACCACTGAGTCCCGTGCGCGAATTAAAACTAACGCTGGAATTACCCGAAAAGCCGCGCCCCATGAAGCTGCCCTGCATACTCCGCGAAAGCGTAGTCGTCATCGACCCATCATTTGCGTTGTACTCCACGCCCAGCTTCGCGCCTTTCGCGTGCTTGCTGCCCGTGGCTTTGCCCAGCGCCACGTTCACCCCGACTTTCGCGCCGCTTTTTTGAGTCCATTTGGCCGAGACACCGCCGTATTCGCCCCCGGCGGAGAGATCTATACCAAGACCTTCTTTCTCGGAATACGTTACTTTCTGCTTACCGCGCGCAACGTAACCTTCAAAACCTTCGTCCTTACTCC
>CAZGYS010000402.1:6112-6338 GCA_964530305.1 uncultured Leptospiraceae bacterium | reverse complement strand
GTCCTCCAGGGCTTTCTTGCTGTATTCCTCGACCACCTCGATTCCGAGCTGATTGAGAAGCGTAAAAACGTCTTCGATCCGCTCCGAATTGACGATCTTCTCGGGAAGGTATTCGTTTATCTCGTCATAGGTGATTTCACCATTCGCTTTCCCGATCGAGATGATTTTCTGGATCTCAGGGAGATCTTCCATCTGTATGGGCGATAGCCTTCTCTCCAACTTTGTA
>CAZGYS010000402.1:0-6102 GCA_964530305.1 uncultured Leptospiraceae bacterium | reverse complement strand
AGATCTTCCATCGCCATAATAGTAACTCCATACAGCGGGTCGTCCCGCCGCCTGCTCTTGATGTTTTAGTCTTTCTTGTGCTTTTATCCGGTCTTAAATCAGTAATAATATTTCAGGTCATGAAACGAAGCTTTTAATATAAGCAAAAACCCCGGCGCCGTCGTGCTAATCACGAAATCCGATTTACGTTTTTTATACGGGCATCCAGGTCCTGTTTCTCCCTTCCCAGCTCGGTGTATTTTTTGTAGAGTTCTTCTTTTTCCACCACGTCCGCCATGGCGATTCTTCGCTCTATTTCCTCGATGGCTCCCTGCAATCGCCATTTACGATGATTCAATAAAAGTTCCCGCACGACCGCGCGACCGTCGCGGACATCGCCGCCTTCCCGATCCGCGCGCACGCTCTGCTCCGCCTTCTGGATCAGCAACCCGGTCACGAGGGACAGAGCCTCTCCCGGTAGTTCCGCTTTCTGAAAAGTCTCGGCCGTCCAGGTCTCTCCCGTGAGAAAGCGAGCTTCCATGTTACGCCACAGGATCTCGCAACGCGTCTCGATGAAATCCAGGGCATTGAGATCGTCCATGAACGCGCCCACCAGGGGCGGATTTAAAATTAGTTCCACGAGTAATTGATGTTCACAACGAGCCAGGTTTTCGGCCAGGCGATTGGGGCGCGACTCCCGCTGAGTCGATTGATGGGCGCCCCCGCGCGGCTGCTCATGATAACCCTCGGGAGGCGCCGCGAAGCGAGGCGCTTCACCCTGCTCGTCTCGACCCATGGGCATGGGTCCGGGATCGGCGCTATTGCCGGCGGAGCGATTGTCCCGGGGGGCCACCTTGCGCCACTCCACTTCCAGATCCTTGCCGTTGATATTGAGAATGCGGGCGCCTTCACCCAGGAATAATTGCCGGTCGGCGGAGCTCTTGATGCCTTTTAGAAAATCGAACAAGCGACTCATGCCGGATCGCTTCTCGTCGATGCCCAGGCCGGCGGCGATGTTGTATTCGGTATAAAAGATGCGGGATTTTTCAGCGACGACCCCGGGATCGGTTTCGTCGGTTTTTAGAAAATCGGAATCAAAGAGCCGGCCGGGAAACATGGTTTCCATGAGCAAATATCTGTAGGAAGGAATACTATTACCGATTACCTGTTCCAATGTGCGGAAATCCAGTTTCATGGCCAGGTCGAAAGGGTCCTGACCCGTGGGCAAGAGCACCACGCTCGCGCTTATACCACCATAATCGACCACGGCATGGGCGAATCTTAAGGCCGCGGCACGCCCCGCGGAATCTCCATCGAGAAGAACGAGCAATTTATCCGTATAGCGATGCAGAATCTTTAAATGGGAAGCTCCCAGCGCCGTTCCCAGCGGCGCGACGGTATTCGTGAACCCGATCTGGTGTAATCCGATTACGTCGAGATAGCCCTCGGCGACGATACAGAATTTACGTTCGCGAATCCCGCGTAAGCTCTGGTGCAGACCGTAGAGGACCTGGCTTTTCTGAAAGAGAACGGACTCGGGGCTGTTGAGATACTTGGCGGGATTCTCGGAACCGGGCAGGACGCGACCGCCGAAAGCCGACACGCGACCGGAACCATCGCGAATGGGAAAGATGACTCGCCCGCGAAAGAAATCATACGGGCGATCCCGATTGCCCTTCTTGAGCAGGCCCAGTTCCACCATGGCCCCGGTGGGATCCTTGACCTCGGGAAGATCGGTGACGCGTTCCTCCAGCCAGTTCCAGGCCTCGGGCGAAGCACCCAATTCGAATTCCCGTACGGTCTTTTCGGTTAAGCCGCGGCCCAGCAGATATTCGCGGGCCACGCGGCCGTCGGGGCTGAAGAGAAATTCACCGAACCTGTTCATGGCCTTTTCGTTTACGCTGACAAGTAACTTAAGACGTTTATCTCGTTCGCTGTAGCGGGTGGTCGGTTTTTCGATACCGGCGTATCGTCCCAGGATGTCCAGCGCCTCGGGGAAGGTGGCGCCTTCGTATTCCATGACGAAGCTGAAGATATCGCCCCCCTTGCCGCAACCGAAACAGTGGTAGATGCCTTTTTCGGGCGTCACATGGAAGGAAGGTGTTTTTTCAGAATGAAACGGGCATAGACCCTTGAACGACTTCCCCTGTTTCTTGAGGGAGACGAACTTGCCGATGTAGGTCTCGATGGGGACGGCGGCAAGGATACTGTCTTTGTAGTCGGACCGGCTCAACCCTGTAGTCTTTTCTGAACGAGCTCGCGAACCTTGTTGCCGTCGATGTTCTTGCCTTTGAACGCCCCCATTACGCGGCCCATGACCTTGCCCATGTCTGACGGCCCGGCGGGCTTAACATCGGCGAAGACTTTCTCCACGGTCTTTTCGATCTCTTCGTCGGAAACCTTTTCCGGGAGATACTTCTCCAGCACGGCGGCTTCCTTCATTTCGGCTTCGGCCGCCTCTTCACGGCCGCCCTTGCGAAACTCGGCGGCTGAATCATTGCGACGCTTGACCGCGCGCTTGATGATCGTCTCGACTTCCGCGTCCGGCAGGGTATCCGCGCCGGTCTTCGTAAGTTCGTACTGGATGTCCGACTTGAGCATGCGCAGAACGCTCAGCTCCAGCTCGGCTTTGGCTTTGAGTGCGGTCTTGAGATCCGCCTGAATTCTGGTTATGAGATCCGACATTTCAGACTGACCAATATATCAAGGATACAGGATAAGTAGAGTTAAGACTATTTTACAAATAAACCGGAAGGCGATTCCTTCCGGCTTACGACCAGGTTGAGAACCCGGTCTTTCCGATTGGGACGCCCTCGCGGACGCCTTAATCAGCCGTTGCGATCTTTCTTGAGGAGCAGAATCTTTTTCTTTTCACGCTTGCGGAGAGCAGCTTCGATCTTGCGCTTCTTTTTGATGGAGGGTTTCTCGTAGAATTCCCTGCGCTTGATCTCCGATTGAATACCAGCGTTTACGCATTCTCGCTTAAAACGCTTCAAGGCGGACTCAATGGACTCGCCCTCTTTTACAATTACGCCTACCATATTATGTTCATCATCTCCCGAAACGGCCATTGAAAAAAGGCCGGGGATCCGGGTCAAGGGTTTTATGTCGGATAATCGGGTCTAACGGTTGCAGGGTTGAAAGGTCGATGGGTTGATGCGGACAACGTGATTCCGCGCGGTCGATTCCTCCGGAATCAAGACACCCGCCGATACGAGGCCGGCGTTTCCCCGGTCTGCTTCTTGAATAAGCGCGAAAAATGATTCGGATATTCAAAGCCCAATCGCCTTGCGATCTCATTCACGGAGTCATTGGATGCCAGCAACAGCGTCTTGGCCCTCTCGATGAGGAAGGAATGGATATGCTCCAGGGTCCCCCGGCCCGTCTCCTTGCGCAAAAGGTCACTGAGGTAATTCGGTGAATAGTTCATGGCCCGAGCGCATTGCTTCACCGAGGGCACGCCCCGTTCCATCGGTTTATCCGAATCGAAGTATTCCTTCAGATACCTTTCGAATTGCGAGATGACGTCATGGTTGACCGCTTCGCGGGTTATAAACTGACGCGAATAGAAACGATCACAGTAATTGAGCAGTAATTCCAGGTTGGAAATGATCAGTGTATGGCTGTGATTATCGAGATTGGCATTGTATTCGGCTTGTATCGTCTCGACAATCCGGCCGACGGATTGCTTTTCTTTTTCAGATAAATGCAAGGCTTCATGAACGGCATAGGAGAAGAAAGTATAGTCATTGATCTTAAGCCCCAGGTTGCCGTGCCGAATCAAATCCGGATGAAAAACCAGGGCCCAGCCAATCGCGTCCTCTTCGTCTCGTTCGGTGTGGAAAGTCTGCCCGGGCGCCATGAACATCATGGAGCCCTCCTGAAAATCGTAGGCTTGTCGTCCGTATTGAATATACGCTCCCTCGGGTATTTTCTTCAGGGCGATGTAATACAGGCTGTTAACCAGCGTCTTACCGGCAAACGAGACCTTGCGGCGGATGTCCTCATAATTGAACAGCGTGATGAGAGAGTGCCCGGGTTTCCCCAGGCCGAACCACTCATGAATCACGTGAATCGAATCCATGTGTAATGTCTCTCTTGATTCTTTCATATAGTCCCGTCGTGAGTAACCACGGCCGTTTCCCTCCGGCCCACTCGAAAGACTCCGGTCCTTACTTCATGTACTTATCGAACCACTCGACCATCATTTCCGGGTGTTCGCCGAAGTAATTGTAACCTGCAAAACGTTTGGTGGTGCCTTCAACCCAGAATAGTTTTTTATCCTCGCCGGGGATCAAATCGAAGGTTTCTTGAACGTCGTCCGGAATCGTCCAGGCATCATCTTTCACCTGAAGCAGGAAGGTCGGAATTTGAATGTTCCCGGCATGGTTATGGGGCGATTGCTCCGAAACTTTCGGCCCACCCAGTTTGACCTGCTCTTCACTCAAGGCATCCAGATGGTCTCCCAGGCCCATTCCCTCCAGAGTGATCTTACTCATGACGGGCATGGATGCCGGTTGCGCGCATACCAGGGCTTTTACATCCGCAAAGTACTCCGGCTTACGAGTCATGGCATTCATGGCCGCATTGCCGCCGGCGCACGGATTAAACAATCCGATGGTCTGGTGCTTTAAATCGTCCCGGGAGTTCACGTAATCAAACGCCGCCAGGACATCCTTGTATTCATCAGAGAACCCCTGCCCCCAGATGTTGCCTTTTCCGGACCCGCTTTCACCATGATTTCTAAAATCATAGGTGAGCACATTGTAGCCGGCGTCGTGCAGGGCTTTATACACTTTCCCAAACTTAACTTCTACGTCCGAGAAATTACTCCAGGGTTCTTTATGTCCCGGAAATCCATAGCGATTAAACGTCGCCGGGTGGTTGCAGATAACCAGTTTATCCGAACCTTCAGACGGAATAAACCATGCGGCCAGTTCGACACCATCTTCCGTCTTGAACTTAACGTCTTCATAGCCCATGCCGTAATCTTCCGGCGTTTCCAGGATCGGCGTTGGATGGTCGACGATCACAAGTCCTTTCGCCAAACCGGCAATCATTTCCCTTTGTTCCGCTGTTAGTTCGTTTTTCATGTGTCCTCCTTCGCGTCGGGTGACCGACTCTCGGAGGGAATCCGGCCTGCCGCGATGCAACCTTAAGCTATCCTATTTCGCGGAAGCCGTCAGGCCGTGGATCACTGAAAGTTATATCAATTTCACGGAAAGTCCGGGTTTTGACCGCGCGCCCGGCAAAAATCGCCAGACATTTCGTTATATCCGCCATGGACTTCGCCGCCTTTCCCGGCTAACCTGAATCATCACCCGGGCCCCCTGCGCCCGGCCGGATAGGATAAGGCAAATGAACAACTTTAAGAACATTCCCAATCTGGAGGGTAAGGTCGCCGTGGTCACCGGGTCGAACAGCGGCACGGGTTATGGCATCGTCTACCACCTCGCGAAAAACGGCGCGAAGGTCATCATGGCCGCGCGCAATCAAGGCAAACTGGATGAAGCAAAAGCAAACATGTTGCGGGAAGTGCCCGGCGCGGATCTCGAGCTTGAAATCGTCGACCTGATGAGCCTCAAGAGCATAGAGGATTTTTGCGAACGAGTACTTTCGCGCTACAAGACGATTGATTTTCTCACCAATAATGCCGGCGGAGGCGGCGCGAAATACGTGGAGACCGTCGACGGTTTTGAGGCGAATTTCTTCCTCAACTACCTGGGGCACTTCGCCCTGACGACCCGCTTATTGCCCGCGCTCAAGGACGGCAGCCGCATAGTCAACTTTTCAAGCATTGGTTACAAACGCTTCCTGAAGAACGACCTGGACGTGGACAACTTGCAATGCGTCGACGCATCAAAGTACAATCAAATGGAAGAGTACTGTCGCGCGAAGCTGTGCTCGATTCTACACGCGGTCAAACTTCAGCGAGAATTCGAAAAAATCGGCTCTTCGTCCATGGCCCTCGCCTGTCACCCCGGCAATGCGCGCACGAATCTGATGAACGCCGACGATATCTCACCCGTCATGAAGTATGCCTTCAAGTTCGTATTCGCACCGGCGATGCACCTGTTCGGCATGAGCCACAGCCTCTACGCCGGAGCGCTGCCGGCCATTGAG
>CAZGYS010000401.1:0-6355 GCA_964530305.1 uncultured Leptospiraceae bacterium | reverse complement strand
TGACCACCGGTACGCCGGATTGGTTGGTGATTTTGTATTCGCCCAGGCGATTCTTCCAGACCGAGGCCGCGGGGCCCGTTCCCCCTTCGATGGCCCGGCCGGATGTGACCAGGAAATCGCTCAGCAAGAGCGCCATGCTTCGCCCGGATTTTTCGCCGGCGAAGCGAAAACGCACCGGTTCAATGTCCTCTACGCGAAACGAAAACAAACCGAAAACCGAGATGGCCGGTTGAAACGTTCCGTCGCTCAGGGGCGTCAGTTCCATGGGTATACCGAAGGCGGAAGCGCGCAGGGAATCGCCGTCCCGGTGAACCGGAATGAGCCCCATGCCGGTGGCGTAGTTGCCCGCGAGTCCGTCCAGGCGCTGGGCGGAGAGTTGTACGGGTTTGGGTGCTTCGGCCGCGGGCGGCGCGATGCCGTGTTCCACTTGCAGGGCCAGCTCCATGGCGGCGACGGCCGTGTAAATGATTTCGGCTTGAGAGCCTTCGCTATTACAGAGGATGACCACGCCCAGTTTGTAATCGGGCAGGGTCATGAGAAAGGCGTGGTAGGGCGGCAGGTCTCCGGCGTGGGAAGCCTTGCGACCGCCCTGCTTCAGGCCGAAGCTGTTGCGAAACCAGGTCAGCCCGATTTCGAAGCCGCCGTCTCGGGCCATGCCCTTATTTTGAACGGCCAGCATTTTTTCCAGGCCGGCGCGATTCAAGCGCGGACCCGGGGTCGTCCCTTTCGCGGGAGCTCCGGTCTTCGCGTTCAGGATGCTCCGCATGAATTTACCCAGGTCGGCGGCGGAGGTGAAGAGTCCTCCCGCCGGCGCATCTCGAATTACGGGCGTGGGCGCAAGGTCGCCCCGGAGGTTGCCCCGCGCCAGGCGGGGATTGCGTTTGCCGCGCATACCGAAGGCCGAGTTTCGCATGCCCAGCGGCAGCAGGATTTCATCACGCATGTAGTCGGCGAAGGGCCGGCGCGTTACGGCTTCGATCATCAAGCCCAGGACGGTAAAACCCAGGTTGGAATAGCGATACACGGGCGGTGAGTCGGCTTGACGGGTGGAAGGCATGCGCGCGATACTCGCCGTCAGGCCGGTCAGGGGCGGAGGTTCGCCGGTATGGTTAAAGCCGTTCATGATGTTCGCCGGGAGCCCCGAGCGATGGCTGAGCAGCTCCCGGGCCGTGGTCGTGGAGTGGGGAAACCAGGACAGGACTTTCTTCACGGGCGCGTCGATGTCGAGTTTGCCTTGCTCGGCCAATCGCATGACGGCCAGGGCCGTGAAGAGTTTGGAAATAGAGGCGGCGGCATAGACCGTGTTCTCGTCGACCGGTCTTTCCGCGGGCACCTTGCCGTTGGGTGCTCCGGGCGATTCGCCGCCGAACTTCGCGCGGCCGTAACCCCGGGCCATAATGGTCTCATTGCCCGAGACCACCACGATGCTCAGGGCTTCCAGCTTCTTGTTGGCCATGCGGACGCGAATAACCCGGTCCAGGTAGTCCTTGAGATAAGCCCGGTCTCCTTTCTTTGCCGCGACGGGTTTGGGAATTTCGCGCGAGCAAGCCGCGACCGCGAACGCAACCGGCGCGAAAATCGCCGCGGCGAATACCGATTTTGTGAGCCGGCGATTCATCATGTTTTATTTGAAGGTGATGCCCACGGGGCAGTGATCCGATCCCATGACGTCCTTTAGAATGAAGGCGTCCTTCAGGCGCGGGCGTAGTTCCTGGGCCAGTACGAAATAATCCAGGCGCCAGCCGATGTTGCGCGCGCGGGCGTTGTTCATGTTGGACCACCAGCTATAGTGGCCGCCCTCTTTCTTGAATTCGCGAAAGCTGTCGATGAATCCGGCCTTGAGAATCTTCGTGAAGCCTTCGCGTTCCTGATCCGTGAAACCGGCGTTCTTGCGATTGGTCTTCGGGTTGGCCAGGTCGATTTCCTCATGGGCCACGTTGGTGTCCCCGCAGAAGATGACCGGTTTCTTTTTGTTCATGCGCTTGATGAACTTGAGAAACTCCTTGTCCCACTCCATGCGATAGTCCAATCGCGTCAGCCCCCGCGCGGAGTTGGGCGTATAGACCGTGATCAGATGAAAGTCCGGGTATTCCAGCGTGATGACGCGGCCTTCATTGTCGTTGATGGTCTTGCCGATGCCGAGCACGACTTTCTCGGGTTCCTTCTTTGCCAGAATCAACGTGCCCGAGTAACCTTTCTTTTCGGCCGAGTTCCAGAACTGTTCGTAACCGGGTACGTCCAGGTCCACTTGTTCCGGCTGCGCCTTGGTTTCCTGCAGACAGAGAAAGTCGGGCTTTTCGTCTTTCAGAAAATCCAGGAAGCCTTTTTTCAGCGCGGCGCGAATGCCGTTCACATTCCAGGAGAGCATCTTCATGACCATCGAATCGCCCTTACCCGGTCCGGCCGTCAACCGTTCTTATGACTTCTTTTTCTTTATAAGCGCTTCTTTATCGATGAGGCCGTTCCAGAGAATTTCGCCGATGCCCTCGGCAATGCCCAGCAGGGCTTCTTCGTCGGGAACGGGGACGCGCGCGGCGATTTGCCCGCCGGTGTGCAGCATGGACAGGCCGTGGACATGGGACCAGACCGAGAGGGCCAGGGTCATGGGGTCGCGGTCTCCGTAGAGGCCGGCCTTTTGTCCGTTTTCGACGATGTTGAGCAGGCCCTGAAAGGCGCGTTCGCCGGTTTCGCGCAGTTCGTCTCCGCACTCGGAGAAATCCAGCACGCCGCCGAACATGAGCATGGTCTTCTCCGGATTGCGCACGGCCAGCAAAACGTAGGACCGACCGACCTGTCGCAATTGGGTAATGGGATCGTCCGGATGTTCCTCCGGCGCGGCCTCCATGGCCTCGGCCAGCGCCCGGAACCCGTCGGCGGCCACGGCCTCCAGCAGCGCGTGGCGATCCGCGAAATGGCGATAGGGGGCGGTGTGGCTGACGCCGGCGGCTCGCGCGGCTTCCCGCAAGCTGAAACCGGCGGGACCCTTTTCGCCGATGAGGCGCACCCCGGCCTCGATGAGGGTATTGCGCAAATCGCCGTGGTGGTAGGTCTTTTTCGTTTTGCCGGGCATGGACATGTCCAGGGAAATCAGGGGAGCCGCGCACGCATCGAAAATTTCCCGCGCAACTTTTTCATCCTCGACTCCCAATTTGATGTTGACGATGGAAACATGGATGTTTACACTGCCATCATCTGATGTTGCTAATGTCAACACTCGCGAGGGAAACGTCAATGAAAATAGCCCTGGAAAACGCCGCCCTGTCGACCCGGTCCCGTCTTTTCTCGGGCCCGGAGGCCTTGCTGAATGATATCCGCTCCGGGTCTCGTTTGCTGTACGGTCTGGGTCTGGCCCATTTCGCACTGGCGCTCGTTTTCGTACCCGGCCTGATGCTGGATGAACGCCTCATTACCGGAGTCAATCCGTGGATTAAACCTTTCAAGTTCGCCGTTTCCATTGCGATTTATCTGTGGACTTTCGCCTGGGTCTTGAACGCCACGGGGGATCTGGGGCGCCGCCGGGGCCTGCTCGTCTGGACGGCCGCCGCCACCATGATCGTGGAGATGTTCGTCATCACGCTCCAACCCCTGCGCGGCACGACCTCGCACTATAATATCAGCACGCCCCTCAATGCCGTGCTCTGGACCGCCATGGGGCAGGCCATCGCCGTGAATACCCTGGCCAACATCTATCTTTTGTACTTGCTCACGCGGCGAAAGTTTCTCAAGGCTCAAATTGCTCGGGAGCCCTTGCTTGCCTGGGGTCTGCGCCTGGGCATGTTCGTGTTCATCGTCGGCGCCGTGGAAGGCGGCGTTATGGGAGCCATGGCGCGCCATTCCATCGGCGTCGCCGACGGCGGACCCGGACTGCCGCTCGTAAACTGGAGTACGCGCGGGGGCGATTTGCGCATCGCCCATTTCCTGGGTATCCACGCCATGCAGGGAATTCCGCTTTTCGCCTGGCTGCTCCACGCCCGGGGCGCGCGAAAAGCCTGGCCGGTCTTCGCCTTCGCCGGGACCTGGTTGGGCTTGACCACCGCGCTGTTTATTCAGGCCCTCATGGGCCGACCGCTGATTGCATTTTAACTCGATAATATCAACAGGAGCACCAGTATGCAGCGAACTCTAACCATAGTCAGCCTTGCCCTGGTGGGCGTTTTCGCCGCGGCGATGCCCGCGGGAGCCGAAACCGTCAAGGGCAACCTCACCGTGGTCGTCACCGGCATGAAAAAAACGGGCGGCAAGGTCTACATCGGCCTCATCAACTCAAAGGCGACTTTTCTGACGAAGAATCAGCGTCGGATGTTTCGCGGCGTCGCCCGGCCGATCAAGAACAAGCGCGTCGTCCATGTGTTTCGCAATATCCCCGCGGGCTACTACGCTTTACAGGTCTACCATGATGAAAATGGAAACGGCAAAATGGATACTAATTTCGTGGGGCTGCCCACGGAGCCCGTGGGTTTTTCCAACAAGGCGCGCATTCGTTTCGGACCGCCCGCCTACAAGGACGCCCGCTTCCGCTTCAAGGGCGGCAAGGCGAGCCACCGCGTCCGCCTGCGCTGATCTCGCGCCCGATTCGCACTCGTAACATCACCAAAGTCTTGACTGGGCGGCCGGGGAAACCCGCCGCTTCTTTTTTTGGGTTCCTAATTTGCTCGGCTTGCGTTCGCTTCGCTCGGCGTCGCGCTTCAACCCAGATTAATTTCGCAATTCTCAAGCACGGTCTTTCCCGCGGCCTTGATGGAGACGGGCTCGGTGCCGGAGTTCTTAATGACGACTTCGCCCTTGATTTCCACGGCTTCGTCGAAGAGTACGGGCCCCTCGACTTCCAGGCGCGCGCAATGGACAAGCGACGGCGGGACGGGAACCAGCTTGTTGAAATCGTCCAGTTTCTTGTAGTTGTCGTCCAGGCGCACGACCGGTTCGCCCAGGGTGCGCGCGGGATTCATGACCAGCGCGCCGTCTTCTTCGCGCACGAGATAAACGTCGCTGCGACGCACGAGCAGGTCCATGCAGTTCTTGACGGGCGCGAAGCGCGTGCGAGGCACGATGATCACCCGGGTCTCGTTGAAACGACCCACGGCCGATCCCATGGCGGTTTCCAGTTGGAGGATCTCCCGGTCTTCGACCGTCTTGGGATTGCGAATCAGGGACAGGCGAAAATCGCCTTTGGCCAGGCGATCCCGCAACGCCTCCAGGTTCACCCAGAGATTGTTTATATTAAAGTACGCGAAGCGCTCCACGTCCTGGAAGTCCGAAATGTGTTCGTCGGGAACCTGAGCCGTTTCCAGCAGCTCGATGCGGGCCGAGCCGTCGGCCGGTTTGTAGAGCACGCCGCCCTTGAGATCCGCCTTCGTCTTGGGCGTTACCTCGGAGGCGAACTCCAGCTTTTCGCGCAGGAAATAGTCCAGGATGCGCTCGTCGAAGGTGGCGCCCAGGTTGTCTCCATTGGAGATGAAAGCCACTCGGCGACCGCTCTCCAGGAGTTTGTCCAGGATGCCGGTGATCTTCAGGGACAGAAAGATATCGCCGTGACCGGGGGGGCACCAGTGCGCGGACGATGAGCCGTCTCCCAGGGGCAGGAGGTCGTCGGCGTGAATGCGCGGAACGATGTTCTGAAGAAAATCGGCCGGCGGTTCTCCCGGAACTTCCTTATTCATGTCGGCTACCCCCGCCGCGGCCAGGGTGTCCTCCCGCGTATTGAAGGAGTTCATGAACATCAAGGGGATGGGCGTATCGAAGCGCGCGCGCAACTTACGCAATTGATTCAGGATGATGTCCAGGAAACTGGCGTCGGTTTTGACGGGAATGATGGACTTGACCCGGCTGAGTCCCATGGAGGTACCCAGCCCGCCGTTAAGTTTAATAATTACGAGTTTATCAAGGGCCGCCGCGGGATCCGCCGGGGCGGGCAGGTCTTCCAGGCGCGCGTAGTCCGAGGCGGGCAAATCGCCGATTTCCGACCAGGGGATCTTGCCCAGGTAACCCTGGTGTACGCGACCGACGCGAAACAGAAATTCCTCGATGACCTCCTCGTGTATGTCCCGGGCGGCCATGCGTTCCCGTATTGCTTTTGTAATCGCGTCGAAATCCATGAGGTATCCCTGATGGGCGGCCCCGGCGTCGTCAACCTTTTGCTCCCGCGTTTTTACGTTGCCGGCGACGACCCGTACGCGGGACCTTGAGAGGGCTATGATGATCAGGAGAATCCTTTCGGAATATCAGGCGGGAGGAAACGAACTGCGTCGTCTGCACGACCATTTCAAGGAGCGCCTGGGCGAAGTGCTGGGCCCCATGAACGCGGACGTGCACTTGATTGCGGGGCGCGTGAAGTCCGAGGACAGCCTCATCGACAAAC
>CAZGYS010000400.1:0-6371 GCA_964530305.1 uncultured Leptospiraceae bacterium | reverse complement strand
CTTTGGAAGCCGCCTGATTCGGTGTCCTCTAAAACGGGTATAGTCTAGGCCCTCCGCCAGTCCACCCGCCCGCGCAATCGGGGGCTAAGATCTATCCGGATTGCGAGGGTAAATTGTGATCGTGAGCGAGGCTTTCAGGTTTGCGATGCGACGTAGAGTCTCGCCGTCGACGGCGGCATTGGAAAGGACAGAATCGCCGCCCTCGAAACCCAGCGCGAAGGAAATGGAATCGCATGCCTTGAGTGATCGACGAGCCCCGGCGGAAAGGTTTTCAAGGACGTCCAACAAAATACGACAGCAGGCATCCGGCTCATCGGGGCCGGGCCCCGGAACTTCGAAGGATGCGAAATGATCGCCATCGACGTCACCATGATGCAATACCGTGAGCTTCGACTCCAGCACGGACACCAGGCTATCAAGAACATTCGCGGAACGTAGTTCGAGATCTACATTAATAAATCGGGCGGGAACTCGATTTAATTCGGTCATGCTTCAGAAGGCTCCGCGAAACTCCCGCCCCATGCTCATGAATTCGCAACAAGAGCAACGGCGAGAAAGGATAGCCGAACCTGAGACGCCGTCAGAATCAGGTAAATCACAAAAAACACAGGAGAACAAACATGAGCATGAACGCACCCAAAAAGACTACCTGGATCGTAGCCCTGGTTCTGGGCGCCGTAGGCATTGTAGCCAGCCTGGTTCACATCCCGGTAATTTCCGGTTTCGCCTTCTGGCTGCTCGTCGCCGGCTTCGTCGTTCTGGCGGTGGCGACGACCGTTCGCGGTCTCTAAGTTTCCGGTTCATGAACGCGCGGTCGCTCCCCATCCGCGGCCGCGTTTTCGCTCGGGTGATCAGTCCCGCGAGCGAATCAGGGAAGCAAGGGCGGGTTCAAGCTCTCGATACTTAAACTCGAAGCCCGCCGCCGACGCGGCGACGGGTTCCATGGCGATACTGGACAGAGGCAATTCCGAGGCTTCCCCCAGAGCCAGTTTCAGCACGAAGCGAGGCGTCGTGAAGAAAGAGGGACGCCGAAGCAGGCGCGCGATGGTTTTCGCGAACTCATCGTATCGCACGAGACCCGGCGCCACGCCGTTCAACGGCCCGCTCATTTTTTCATTATCCAGCGCTTGCATGATCATGCGAATCTGATCATCAATATGAATCCAGCTTACCCAGCTCCGTCCATCGCCGATATTGCCGCCCAAACCCCAGCGAAACATGGGAAGCAGCTGGGCCAGCAACCCCTGGTGACCAAGGACGAGACCGATGCGAAACCAGGCGACTCGCCGCTTGTCGTTTTCACCGGCGGCCCGAATGCGTTCTTCCCATTCATGGACGACCCCGCCTAGAAAGCCCCGGGCTTGCGCCTCATCCGATTCGGCGAAGACCTTCGTATCAGAGGAAGGGTAATAGGCGATGGCGGACGAAGCCAGAAAAACGCGCACTGAATCGGGCAATCCCGCGACGAGTTTTGCCGTGGCCATAACCCTGGATTCCCGAATGGCGATTTTGCGACTATCCGTCCAGCGACCATCGCCCACGTTTTCGCCCATCAAATGAATGACGGCATCCACTCCTTCCAGGGCCTCCGCCGGAAAGTCCTCGCCACGATAATCCCAGGCAAAGGGCCGCACATCCGCTCCCAGGACTCGGGACGCCTTTTCCACGTCTCGGCTGGTTACCGTGATGGTGTCTCCCCTCTCCTTCAAAGCCGCTACGATATGGCGACCTAGAAATCCCGTGGCTCCCGTTACCAGTACATGCATGTTCGCGTCCTCCGTCCCAGGACAAGTCTGATTTCGCGTGGATTCAGCTCGTCACGCGACTAAGCGAGATCGCGGCTCATAATGGGTCAATCAAGAATCGCCACAAACACCGCTTATCTTCATGGGTCGGATCTTCCCGTATGCATCATACGATCTACGTGCGACATTTTTCGTTGACACGGAGCAATTTTTCTGATAGCTCCCGAAGCTGGCGCCCGCCTCCGCGCACCCCATCGCGCGCGAATCCCTCCTCCTGGCCACCCACCCTCACATTCGGGGGTCTAGATCCGGGCCGAGGATTCGGCGGGAGAAAAATGACGCGAGCGACCGGGGACGGGGCCGCTCGCGGATAGAGGCAAAGAGTCCGTTACTTACCCTTGTAGACGGCCTTGCGCTTCTCGATGAAACTCTGCTTACCTTCCTCGGCATCCTCGGTTTTCATGAGGCTGAGAACGGTGGGCAGGAGATCCTTTTTCGCGGCCTCTTCGCCTTCGCGCAGGGCCTGCAAGGCGGAGTTGCGCGTGGCCACGACGGCCAGGGGTGCCTGCTCGGCGATGCGCTGAGCGATCTCCACGGCGCGATCCAGCAGTTTGGGCTTTTCAACGATTTCGGAAATGAGTCCGATGCGAAGAGCTTCCGGGGCGTCGAAGTCATCGCCCGTGAGGATGTAGCGCATGGCATTGCTCCAGCCGGCGGCCTTCATGAAGCGAATCGTGGCGCCGCCGAAGGGCATGATGCCGCGCTGGACTTCGAGCTGAGCGAACATGGTTCGCGTCGCCGCCAGGCCTACGTCCGACGCCAGGAGCAATTCAATGCCCAGCGTAAAGGTCATGCCGTGGACGGCCGTGACCACCGGCTTGGTGCGAAGGCGACCGCCGATATTCCAGGGGTCGACATTGGTTTCCGGGATGGGCAGTCGACCGGCCGCCTCCAGCTTCGCGGAAACATCCGGCAGATCCAGCCCCAGTGTGAATTGCTTCCCATTGGCGTAAACAACGCCGACCCGCAGTTCGGGATCGTCCTCCAGTTGCGTAAACGCGTCGCTGAACTGGAGCAACATGTCCATGTTCATGGCATTGCGTTCCTTGACGCGATTCAAACCGATGAGAAAGACGTGCCCTCTCTTCTCGGTGGTGATCATTTGATCCGGATTATCACTGTGCATATTTACCTCTCGTACCGAGGAAAAGCGAATATTGTGAAGTCCGCGTCAAGGGGATTTTCCATCATCAATTAAGAAACGAAGCAAAAACCCGGACTGCATAATATTACTGTTTCAGGCAAAATGTCCCACCCGAGCCGTACACTGTGCCGAATCACGAACGGCAAACAGGAAAGGTTCTCCGCCCCCATGAAAACGAAAGCTAAGATCGCCCGAGACTACCCGCGCACCTGGGATGAAGTCCGAGAATTACCTAACGCGCGTTCGCTCTATCGCCGCGGCATACGTAGAGCCCTGGAGATGGGCGACGTGAATTTTCTCATCACCGAGCTACGCAACCCGCGCCTGCGAAGGGACATGTCCCGGGGCTTGATGGTGGAACACATGCCGGTGCGCTTGCTCATCGCCGCCTTACCCGCCGCCCACGCGGACGCTCGTCGTCTGGCCGCGCAGGTGCTGGCCGAAATCGGCGAACTGCCAATCCCCGGATCCATGTCCTTGCGCGTCTTCTTAAAACGCTGGTTGCGATTTCTCGAACAAGAGCCGCCCCCGGAACTGATGGATTTCCTGCGCAACTCCTATTTTCTGGAGGGACGTGAGTTAAGGCGATTGGCGCGAAAGGTCTTGCGCGCGTACGGCGAAAGTCCGGGAAGCTGGTGGACCGCCGTGCGCGCACTGGAAAAAACCGGACTGCTCAAGACCTTGAACCGAACAACGGAGCATCGCGAAAACCGCGGCGAGCTGTTCCCATCCAGCGATCCTCGCGCCTCAACGAAACGTGCTTTGCGCGAAAAAGCCCTTCTGGACAAGGAAGAACTTTTCGATCGGCGGGCGAGCTCCCCCTGGTTCCTCTTGATATTTTTTATTATGTTGCCCGCCGCCCTGACCGTCGCGGCGGGTGCCGCCTGGGGTTGGCCGTCACTCTTCGCGGGAGGGCTCATGGCCGCTTTTAATTTTCTGGCGTGGACTTCGCTGGAAGCGCGCTTCGCGTATCGACGTATGCGACCGCGTTTTTTCAGACTCACAACCGCGGAAGACATGAACCCCTTGCGTATCGCGGAGCTTCTGAACCGGGGACAATCGCGCTACGCGAACTTAAACCAGCACGCGAATGCAATCGACCGAGATGCGATTCTCCAATACGGCTGGGAACTAAATCGCCTGGCGGCGAAAAACGTTCCCGACCATAAAGCCGTCAAAAAATCAAGGTAAACATCGCGCCGCCCAGGGGCGATTCGTTGACGCTGATGCTGCCGCCGTGCGCCAGCATGATCTGGCGAGAAACCGCCAACCCCACACCCGATCCCCGGGGCTTCGTCGTAAAGAAGGGCGTAAAAATCCTTCGGCGAATATCGACGGGAATCCCGGACCCGTTATCGGCGATTTCCAGCAGCACGCGACCTCGGCGATTCAAGCGACCGGTTATGAGGACGCGGGGCGTTTCGCGTCCGTCCAGCGCTTGTTCGGCGTTACGCAATAGATTGATCAAGAGTTGCTCCAGCAGATCCGGATCGGCCGACAGGGGCAAGCGCGAAGGTTCCAGGTTAATTTCCAGGGCGATTGCCTTACGTGCCCATTCTTCCTTTATCAGTTCGCGTACTCCGGACAGGACCTGGTCCAGGGACAGCTCACGCTTTCGCGGCACCGGCAGCAGCGTCAAACTGCGGTAACTCTCCACGAATTGCATCAAGCCGCGGGAGCGCCGCGCCACCGTATCCACGGCGCGTCCGACGTCTTCCAGTTCCTCCGCCGCCTCATTCATGACGCCGGCGGCGGTGAGTTTTTCGCGCAGGTCCTCCACGAGATCCGTCGCGGTTCGCGCCAGCGAAGAGACGGGAGTGATGCTGTTCATGATCTCGTGGGTCAGGACGCGCACCAACTCTTCCCAGGCCTCGAGTTGAACATCGTCCAGTTCACTCTGGATGTCCTGCAGGCTGATTAACTTTTCGCTCACGTCCCCGGTGACGACACGGGTCATCACGGCCGTCAGGCGTCGCTCCATGCCGTCGAGGGAAAAATCAATCAGCGCTCGCCGCCCCGGTTCCAGGTCGGCAAACACTTCAGGGGCGTCATCGCCGAAGGCTTGTAAGTCCCGTAGATGATTCACGACAACGCCGCTGAACAGACGCCTGGCCGCGTTGTTTCGCAATTGAATTCGCCCGTCCGGAAAAAGCGAAAGTAAGGGCACGGGAATGTGCTCGGTGAGCGCCTTGAGATGCCGGAGTTGCTCTTCCTGACTTCGACGGGACTCCTTGAATGAGCGCATGATGTCGTCGAAGGCTCGGCTGAGTCCCTCAAAGCCCGCTCCCGCCCCCGGCGATTCGAAGCGGCGGCCGAAATCGTCGTAACGCGCGGCCGCCAGAAATCGCGCCAGCTCCTCATTCGTTCGATTTACGAAGCGATGCAACTCATAAGCCAGCGCGGCGGTAGTCAACGCGGCTAGAAGCGTCAGGGCATGGTAACCATTATTGGTAAGCGCCAGACTGAGAACGGTAATGGCCGCGAAGAGCAATACAAGGCGCAGAGCCAGGCGCGGCGCAAAACCTTTAGAGACCATGCTTCTCCATCCGTCGATAGAGGGACGCGCGGGTCAGCCCCAGTTCCCTGGCGGCCTTGCTGATATTGTATTCATGGCGCTTGAGGGCGGTTTCGATGTTTCGCTTTTCGGCGCGCTCCAGGTTTAGATCGAGATCGGTTTCGCCCCGGAGTTCCGCCTCCGGCGATGCGTCTTCGCCCGGCCGCGAATTCGCCAGTTGTAAATCTTCCGCCTCGATGCGCGGTCCCTCGGACAGGATCACCGCTCTCTCCACGGCGTGACGCAATGCCCGGACATTGCCGGGCCAATCATGGCGCAGGGCGGCCGCCATGGCCGATGACGATATGGGCCTGGTCGGCTTATCGTATTTTCGCGCGTAGAGTTCGGCGTAGTATTCGGCGATTTCCGGCACGTCTTCGGCGCGTTTTCGCAGGGGCGGAACCGCAATCTCAACCGTATTCAGGCGAAACAGCAAGTCCTGGCGAAAGCGAGTTTCGTCCTTCAGTTCGTCGGCGGACAAGTTCGTCGCGGCGATTACTCTCACGTCGATCTCGGCGGCCCGGTTTCCGCCCAGGGGCGTAACTTTTCTTTGCTCGAGCACGGTGAGCAGTTTCGCCTGCAGGTGGAGCGGGACGTTTCCGATTTCATCCAGAAAAAGGGTACCGCCATGGGCCTCGACCAGGCGCCCCTTGCGTTCGCGCTCGGCGCCCGTAAAAGCACCTTTCTTATGGCCGAACAGCTCGGACTCGAAGAGAGTCTCCGCGATGGAACCCAGATCAATGGATACCAGCGGCTTGTTGGCGCGTAAACTCTGTTTGTGAATTTCCCGCGCCACCAGCTCCTTGCCCGTGCCGTTTTCGCCCAGGATCAACACATTGGCGTCCGTGGGAGCCGCGCGGCGAATCAA